>NZ_FNFK01000019.1 GCF_900101165.1 Alkalibacterium thalassium
CATTCAAGAACAGATGAACATGGTCTTCATCCGTCTCCAAAGCAAGGAGGTGGAAGCCTTGTTCATCACAAATGTCTTGAACTAATTTCTTGAACCGTTCTTCGAGAGAGGGATTCAAGAAAATCTTTCGTCTGTACCGAGGACAAAACACAAAATGATAGTTGATGAGGCTGACGGTTGTTTTAGTTCTACGGTAATTTTCCATGTATCCATTATACTCTATACGTGTATGAAAACATACCGAACATACTCAAAAAATATTCGAATATATCACAGGGCTTTCGAGTTCGCCAAAGCGAACCCTCATCCCTGCCGAGCTATCATCCCATGATTGAAACCGTGGGTTTTCTCGCTCGGAAAACTGATAAGCTGTTTTGTTTTATAGCGTAAACTTAGGATACTTTTTCATAACGTCATCGAGCAATGGATCGCCTTCTTTAAGAACTGTGCGAAGCATCTCCAGAGCCTGGAAATAGGAAAAGAACATCAGACAGGAGAATAGGGTTGGTATTTTTTGAGAAAAGGTGTGCTGGAGCGAGCGTTTCTTTAAAATGTTCCAGGTCTGGTAATCATCGGACTCATCCTGGTATAAGGCCTGCCACCCTTTGACCATAGCCTCCTGAGCCTGGTAAATAATGTGACCATTATTTACCATCTTATCCGTCTTTTTTATATCTAGATCAATCAATAGCTCGTGTTCATTTTTTATACTAAGTAAGGTCTGTTTGTCATGGCTATGGATATCCCGAACATTATGGATTCCGATCCAGCTGGCGTGATTGTGCTTCGTTCCTTTGTCCGGAGCGAAACACATGGGACCTAAGACATAGGGACATTTCTGATTAATGCCAAAAGCTTTGCCTAAATGTTTAATCATTTCATAGTTTATGTTCATGGCATTGAACGACCGGTTTATTATCTGAGTTGTCGTTTCAACGGACTTGAGAGGTGACCCATAGAGATTAAAGACAATCGTGTTATAGGGTGTTCGTTCTTCATTGGACAAATCACAGATATAAAAGCATGTCCGGTCTATAGAAATATACTTCTGTTCAAGTGAAACATCCAGATAATTCATGATTTGAGAAGCGTCTATTTTGAGATGATCAAAATAAGTTCTACCTCTGTCTATTTTATTACCCGTGAAGAGGTACTGACTTGCTCGTTCTTTTAAAACATAATCTTCCAGCTGCGTGACGTACTCGTTATAAAGTTTATCCATGAACCGTTCCCTTCGGCACTAATTAAAGCGCTATCATTATTTTTGTTAAAGTTCATAAATTCACATTGATTATAGCATAAGCTGGTTATATTCGGTAGATATTAATTATATTTTTTCCATTAGATTAATTTAATCCTGCCTGTCTATCTTCTTTTATGTCAGTCGAAATCAGTATATCTAGTTAAGAATATGATGAGGATTTAAACTGATTCACCTCGATTATGAAAGTCTTTAGACTGGAATAGCAATAATTTTATTAATCGGGTGTCAGACTACAGGTTTCAGTCCTTTGAATGAGAATAGATTTACCTATAAAGTAGGTACTGTACAAGGCCTGGTACAAATGAAAATAGAGAATTCTCGTAGTAAAGGAAAATCGATGAGGACATTAACAGAAGAAATGGCAGATGACTTTTTCTTTGTTCATACCAGTCTGGTTCATGGAGCATTGAAAAAGTGTGGAGTTTTAAGATCAAATCAGAATTATGATGATCTAGTTCAGATAGGTTTACTGACACTCGTAAAAGTGTACGAGCAATTTCCAGAGGATTTATGTGAAGAAGAATATTTTTATCAGTTCACAGGTTTTGCCTTTCAAAAAATCAAATGGGCGGTAATAGATGAGTTGAGAAAATATCAGCTGAAAAAAGAGCGGGAGGAGACTGTTTCAGAATTTTTTGACGATGAAGCAGAGTCGTCCAGGGACAAAAATGAAGACTGGATCGTCTGGCAGCTCTTTCCGTCTATGCTGGATTGTCTGGCACCGAATGAACAGATCTATTTGAAAGAGACTGTCCTGAACCAGCTCTCCGTGACTGATATAGCGAGAAAGCATAAGGTCAGCCGCAAAACGGTCTACCAGTGGAAAAATCGAACGGCACTAAAACTGAGTCACTTTAAAGCAGTACTGACAAACTAATAGAGAGAAGGAAGAGACATGAGTAAAACAGTAATCATTGATGCAGGACATGGGGGAACCGATCCGGGGGCCAAGGGATTTGGAGTAAATGAAAAAGACTGGACACTTTCCATCAGTCTGTATCAGTATCGACGCTTGAAGGAGTGCGGGGTAGACGTCGCCCTGACCCGTCAGTCAGATGTATCCCTGAATCCGACGCAGCGTATAGCTAGGATCAGGAATCAGTATGATTTATGTGTATCTAATCACTGGAACGCCTTCAATGGTCAGGCACGAGGCGTCGAGACGATTCATTCGATTCATGCCAAAGCCGATTTTGCCAGAGCATTGGCTGAAAAGTTGGCTCATACCACTGGTCTGCCATTGAGGCGGGTATTCACTAGAGAAATTCGAAAAGGTGTCGATTACTATTATATGCACCGGTTGACTGGCAATACGGAAACAGTTATTGTAGAATACGGATTCATCGATAACCAGATCGATCATCAATACTATTTGGATCAGGCTAAGTTTATATCGTCTGCAGAAGCAGTTGTCGAATGCATCTGTATCAAAGTGGGCGTGTCATATCAGCCTCCTATAAAAAAGACTGAGCTGCATATCCCAGAGCAACCAGCTAATGTCATAACTGAATCGCTCGAGCGTTTTAAAGGGTTTCGTCTGGAGAGTATTCACAACGGTGAACTTCGTTTCTACAACAAGCCCAGCTGGTCTGACGATGATGTATTTGGATTCATGAAAAAAGGACAGATGTTTACTGAAATCCTGGACAAGCTGAAAGTCGGATCAGGTGAGCAGTATAAAGTGAAAAATGCCAGAGGACAGGTGTTTTATGTAACTGCCAGCCCGAAATTTGTCCGAATAGTGTGAGCATTAAGGCTAACGTAGAGAAGATAATTATTATCAAGCCAAGAAGAGGCGGTTTCCATGAATAAGGATTATTATAAAAGCACTAAAATGAAGTGCAGAAGGCTCGTTGTGCGTTAAACGACACTGAGAGTGTTTCAATGATGTAAAATCTGGCTAGGCCAGATTGTCATTCTGAATTTGAGAAACTGGCTCTTCAGGCAGTCAAAGCTATACCAGGACTTAACTATGCAGCCGTTGATATGATACTGGAAGACATTACTGAAGCCCCTACTCCTGAAAACCATGTAGTGACAGAAGTTGAATTCAGCCCAAGACCGGTCAGTATGTTCCATTGGAGTGGTGAAGTTAGAGACATGCCTGGTCCAATCCTCGATTTCTACGAAAGTAACTTGGATAGACTCAAGCATAAATAGAAACAAAAAGCGGTGCCAGTTAACATTGTCTTTGGATAATTACCAAACGGAGAAATCATATAGAATGTCGAAGAACTCTATGAAGAAGGAATACTTGAGGTCGATTCGGACAAGGGTTCCGGAAAAGATGCCTTTCTAAGTAGGGGCGAAAGCGATCAGGAAGTGACCGAATTCTGTCCTGAGAATTTAAAGTACAAAGGATAATAAAAGCTGAACAGAAAAGACACCGTTGCGGTGTCTTTTTTATATAAGGAGTGATTAGTAAAAAAAAGTCTAATCTGTATGTCTTAGTTTCTTAAAAAAAGTCTGAATGCCTCATAAGTTTACGTTATGAAGCATTCGTCAGTTTATAGTATCACCAATGCTTCATATATCCATTTTATGAGGTGTTCGTCACCGGAATTAGAAGATGAATGCCTCATAAAACCTAGTTATGAGGCATTCACGGAATAATCACAATAGTGTAAGATTATGACTCTATTTTTTTGTTGAGAATTGGAGTATAGTATAAATCATAACTACTACTTTTCCCGTTCATCGAATCAAACAAGCCACTATACTCATATTCTAAGGAGCACAAGCATTGAATTCTAAAAAAATCGTAAGCTACAGTACCATTCTATTATTTATCATTTTGACAGCAGGTTACTTGTATTATCAGAATAATGCAATTGAACTGTCTATATATGACTTTGAACACGAGAACATTCCTGGATCCTTTGAAGGATATAAGATTGCTCAAGTTTCAGATCTGCACAATAAAGAATTCAACGGGCGACTGACAGCTGAGCTCGAAGAACAGGAACCTGACATTATTGTAGTGACAGGGGATGTTATTGATAGAAATCGTACCGACATTCCAATAGCCGTTCAGGCGATGGAAGAGATGCTTGAAATAGCACCTGTCTACTTTGTTACCGGTAATCATGAGATGGCTTCAGGGGTGTATCCTGAGCTTCAGAGAGAAATCGATCGCATTGGTGTTATTGACTTAGATAACTCTTATGAAAGATTGGAAATCGAAGGACAGGAAATCGGGCTTATTGGAATCGAAGACCCACTTTTCCTGTTTCTGGATGATATTATAGAAGCCGGCTCTGAAGATTTGCTGATACAAGAGAGGATTGAAGACCTGATTGAAGAAGCTGGGACTGAGTTCAATCTGCTCCTTTCACATCGAGCTGAATTAATGTCGGTTTATGCGGCTGCAGATGTGGATCTGGCTCTGACCGGACATGCGCATGGGGGGCAGATTCGTCTGCCATTCATCAATGGGCTCTTTGCGCCATCGCAAGGGTTTTTGCCTGAATACACCAGTGGGCAGTATAGTGAAGGCGATACCCAGATGATTGTCAGCAGGGGACTAGGAAACAGTACTTTTCCACTGCGTATCAATAACCGGCCGGAACTTGTTATAGTTAATTTACGACCACAAAATTCTGAAGGAATAGTTGAATGATTAAGATACAGTCAGGGGTATAATAGATAAGGATAATTCAAGGGTGGTATTACCGACGTCATGTGACTTGTCTTATCTATATTGAAGTATGCAGGACGTACCCTTAAATACTCATTATTTTCAAGGAGGGGTTCCAGCGTCTGTAATAATTGGCTGGATCTGTCTTAATAGGGATCCTTCCTCCATTTACATTGCTGGGAATACAGCAGTCGATGTACTGAGAAAAACGATTCGGTCGGACTACACACATCCTTATCTGGAGTGGGCGAATACATCGCGTCTGATCATTCTGATGAGTACCTGTCGTGATGAAATGAAATCCACGTTAAAGAATGTAGTTAGAGCAATTAAGCGAATTGTAAATGATGAACCTGAAGTAAAGGTTATTTTTCCTCTTCACACGGATACAGACGAATGAAGAAGATATTGTCAGACACTGCAAATGGCTCTTAAGTGAAGCGGCTTTGTACAATAAAATGAGCAAAGCCTTTAATCCGTATGGTGATGGCTATGCCAGTGACAGGATAGCCGATATCATTCTGACAGGGAGGCGCTGGGAGTGGAACGAACGGTCTTCCAGTCAACTGGATTTCAAGCGCAAGTAATCAAACAAATAACTAACGGGAATGCCTTCGAATAGAGGCATTCTTTTTTTGTAGATTGTCAATTCTTACTTTCCTGTATGTTAAATCGTTTACATGGTCGAGTCATCTGTTATTCACCAAACAAAGGGCGTATACTAATTATTAAGAATAAATTTCTGATTAAGGAATGATAATGTGAAAAACAAAAGTATGAAACACTGGCTCGTGGTCCTGACTTTATGTGGCATCACGATCAGTGCGATCGGTCTGCCAGTGATGTCAAACGGGGTATTTATTACACCGATAGCTGACAGTCTAGGCGTCTATAGAGGATCGGTTGCGATGCACAACACCCTGACCCTTTTTACTAAAGCCATCATGTCATTGTATGCAGGTGTTTTAATTAGGAAGTACCCCTTCAAGCTAGTGATATTGTTCGGCGTAGTGCTGGCGGGTGTCTCGAATATCCTTTTAGGCTTTTCCGAATCGATTCTGGTTTTCAATATTTTGGGAACTTTAAGAGGGATAGGCTCTGGGCTTCTGGCCTGGGTCCCCGTGACAATTGTCGTCAATGAATGGTTCGAACAGAAGCACGGACTGGTCATGAGTATTGTGTTAAGTTTCAGTAGTGTGGGAGGCGCGGTGTTCTCTCCGGTCTTTACCAGACTGATCGAATCGATCGGATGGGAACAGTCTTACCAGATTATGGGTCTGCTGATTATCGCCTTTACTTTGCCTGCATTACTTATTCCTTATACTCTGGATCCTAAAGAATCAGGTTACTTACCTTATGGGGCATTAGAACATACTGATCAGGCTTCTATGAAAGAGAAGAAGACGATCAAGCGTGAAGCACAAGGCGGAGTGAACGGAACCTTGTTTGCACTGATGTTTACGTTCACTTTACTGCAGACAATGCTCATCGGTGTGCCTCAGCACTTCCCAGGTTTTTCGGGAACACTCGGTATGACTAGCGAAGTGGGCGCAACGATGCTGTCATTCGCCATGATCAGCAGTATCGGATTCAAGCTGGGGATGGGTTACCTCAGTGACTTTGTCGGACCGATTAAAAGTACTCTGAGCATGGTGGCTATAGTAGGGGGAGCGAGCATTCTTCTCGTCATATTTGAGAGCGCCTGGTTGCTTTATGGGGCTGCATTTCTGTACGGCGCCATCTTCTCGATTCCGTCAGTCAGTGTGACCTTGCTGACCAAAGAATTTTTTGGGCGCTATCATTTCGTCAGGCTTTATCCAATCCTGGCATTTGCTACAAGTCTAGGTGGAGCATTTTCGATCTCGCTGGTCGGATACATCTTCGATTTTACAGGGTCTTATATCCCTGCGTTTATCTTTTCTCTGGGTATTAACCTGTTTAATTTTGTTGTTTTATGGATCATGGTGCGGATGCACACGCACAATAGCTTGAGGAAGAAAGCAGCCTAATTATATGAGATAAAGACTTCATGGAGTATAACTGTATCAGGGTTGCGCTTTCGATGGATTTTTCAAGGTTTTTAAATCCTATATAATTGATAGGAGATAGTTAAACTGTTCATCATGAGGAAGAGAGGTAATGCCGATCATTGAGATCGGCTTTTTTCTTAGAATAGGAAAGTATAAAGTTTTACCCGCTAGAAAGCCTATCACCTCAAACGTTAATCAACTCCCGGTTCTATTAGACTCTTGTCATGGAAATATGCTATAATTAATAATGAACAGAATATGGATATTTTTTGATAAGGATCGACTATAGCGAGTGTAAATGAGGGTAGGGTATGAAAAACTGTGTGATTTTGATTCCAGCATTAAATCCTAATGAAAAGCTTTGTGAATATGTCCGTTTATTGAGTGAGGAGCGTTTCCTTTCGATCCTCATCATTGATGACGGAAGCGAGCATACCTGTCAGCGAATTTTTGACCGGTGCAGCTCATATTATAATGTAAAAGTTATACGCCACTCCGAAAACAAAGGAAAAGGAAGAGCACTAAAAAATGCGTTTGCGTACATATTGGATGACGAGCAGATGAGCAAAGCGAATGGAGTTATTACGGCTGATGCAGATGGTCAGCACAAACTGAACGATGTTATGACTATCTATCAGTCCTTATCTAAGGATCAGAGTAAACTGGTCCTCGGTGTGCGATCTTTTGACTCTGAAAATGTTCCTTTATCCAATAAAACAGGCAATACTATTACTCGACATGTGTTCAGACTGCTGTACGGCAAACGCATATCTGATACCCAGACAGGATTGCGCGGCATAGCTATGGACAGTTTACATCATTTTACAGACCTTGAAGGAGAGCGCTACAGTTATGAAACGAATATGCTGATTGCTGCAGTCAGACAGAATCTGACGATAGAGGAATGTCCGATCGAAACGGTCTACATCAATGAGAATGAAAGCTCTCATTTCAACCCGTTCAAGGACTCCGCAGAAATTTACTGGGTGCTCTTCAAAAATTTTTTTAAGTTTATGGGCGTTTCCCTAACGTCCTTTCTACTTGATATTACGCTATTTCAACTGTTCATGCTGATCCTTGGTTTTACCTTTGCGAGAAGGCGGATTCTAATTTCGACCATTCTGGCAAGAGCAGGATCGTCGCTATTTAATTACTGTATGAATCGCTCAGTGGTTTTCAAGAGCAAGCGTAAATGGAAAAAGACAATCATAGGATATTATTCATTAGCGCTAACAGAAGCAGTTATATCTGGCCTGTCCGTCTATTTATTGTTTCAGCTGACTGGGTTTAGAGCGGTCTTTCTAAAAGCTGGGGTCGATCTGGTCTTTTTTCTGGTCAATTATCGCATCCAGAAATTTGTGGTGTTTAAAGATTAATGAAATTGAGTTGGAATGAGTATGAAGAATTTGATTAACGGGAAGGCAGCTCAGAGTAATACGAGCTGCTTTTTACATGCATATGGATGTAAAGGATATCGATCAACTATAGGCAGAATTGCTTAAATCAGTGGGGGTTTTCAGATTAGAGATGCTGTAACGGCATTTCCTTTAATTCAGGAAGGGCCGAACTGCTGTTAGTGGATGATTTAACGAGACTTTATTAAAATAATTGACCAGTTTACTGTAACTAAAGAAAATCTGGCAATAGATTGTTCCATTTATAAAAGACTGAACTGTAACTAGAGGTTCTCTAATGGCATTAACACCTTTAAGAAATAAATAAACTACATCTACAAGCCTCCTAATGACAAGTTCTCAAGCTCTTAGAGAATAAAATGTAACTAGACAGCGTCTAGTTATATCTTATTAAATAAAGAGATCAGTAAAGTAGAATTAGAAATACTTTATTTCAGATGACCGCCGAGTGACTGACTGAATTAGTTTAGATATAAGCTGCTGAACAAGTAATGGTATTTTCGATTAACTCATATTTTCATTGCAGTATAATTTGCTGTTTAACTCAGGTAAGGAAAACGGTATGATTAGACTATTAACCAAGAATACAAGCATGCATGAAGACATGTAAGCCACACTCAAGGAGGATCACCATGCATCTTTACTTAACAAACAAGCTGTTAAAAGCCTTTAAAAAGGCAGAAAAAATTATGAATGAGTCTAATGACACCATGGATATCTCTCAAGAAGTGATAGCGGCAGACAAGCATGATCCTTTTTTCAGCTGGCATGGAAACTTGATGACGGTCAATCAGGATGACTGCCTTGTACTGACAAATGACGGCACTGGTCTGACCCTCATCTTTCTCTCACCTTATGAGGAGGATTATCTGGATTTTGGGGACTGGTTGAGCGAAGCAATGGATCGGATGATGCAACGGATGGGTTTCTCTGAGACCTCGATCAACGCTTACTTTAATCATTATTCCAAACCAACGGCCAGTAAAGCATCAGATGCGGCTTTAATTGGAAAAAACAGTGCAGCACTCAACGTTCTTCATAGGTATACTGAACAGGCAGACGATGAAGAATGCTTTCAGGAAACATGGTCGTACAAAGTCAGCATGAATAAGAAAGGGGAGGACGGTTCTCAAACTGCGATAGATGCGTTTTCCAAACAGTTTGAGCAGATCATTGGAACCGGATCGGTTTCGTATTCAGTGGATGTGGCTGAGCTTGAAGTTCGGCTTAAACTCGAAGGAGCGAAAGATGTCATTCGGATCATTCAAGTGCCTATGCACTATTCTTTTGATGACCTGCACAGGGTCATCCAGAAAGTCTTCTTATGGAACAACTCCCATTTCCACCAGTTTATATTAGAAGACGGCTTCACATTAATGGGCTCCGAAGGCTACTATCATATGCAGCACTATAACCGACTGGCTGATGATCAAGTGGGTTCCGGCGCACATCATACCCTTTCCGACGTTATTTCCTACGATGAAAACTCGGTTATCCGCTATGTTTATGATCTGGGTGACAGCTGGGAGCATGTCATAAAGCTTAGAAAAATATGGACTGAACATAAGCAGGTGCGCCCGCGATTGAAAATGATGATGGGAGATCCCGTTCCAGAAGATATCGGTGGATCAGGAGGATATGCCTATTATGTCGAAGTGATGAATGATCCAGAACATCCGGATCATGACGAGCTTAAAGAATGGGCCAGCCCGTTTGAATTGAAAAAAAGACAGTCGAATACTGTAGATAAGATAAACAAATCATTATAAGACGGTCTACGAGCAGAGTGAAGTCAGTATTTTGACGCACTCTGCTTTTTTATGTCGATAATTTTATTATTCAATAAGCAATTAGTAATATCAGTTATACCTACTATCTGTTGTCTAATGATGGATTGTAATTGTTGAATATAGAAGCTTTCATATTCATAAATAACAAGTATTATTGTGAAATATCCAGTTGCTAATACTAAAGTAGATGTGCGGAGTGAACGGGAGGCGAGTAGGATGCTGTTAAAAAAAGTGATATAGTCCAAAAATTAGGATGTAACAGAATTGTAAAAAAATCTATTTTATACGGTACATATAAACTGTTAAGGGGGTAAATCTGGTTATTATGTGAAATAACTGTGGAATGCATGAAACATTACTATTAATCTGTAATAAATTGATTCAAAATTTAAGTGATATGAGTTGAAATTAAATTAGAGTAGAGTTAGAATAACTTTAAGATTTATCATTTTTTTTCCTCAGTTGCTCATCACATACTAACAGTAGTGGATATTAATAAATATAAGACAGTCGTGATTGTTTATTAGAAGTGAAAAGTACTCAACCTTCAGAGGCCACTTATTATATCTGCTTACTTCCTCCGAAGTTCTTTTCATTTCCTACTTGTTTTCATGATTAATAGTTCGCTGAAAGCAGCTATTATTTCTTCGCCCCCCCTAAATTACATGAAAGATATGCATGCCCTTGTTTACTGGTAGAACTCTTCTTCCATGCAAGGGCACACTTTCTTTCGAGTTTTAACGTTTAACTTGCTGTTCGGTCTAACTTCTGCCGAGCTTATTTGTCTTTCATTTTCATTTGCCAGGTCTTATACTGAATAGGAGATGATTTGTAAAGGAGAATGAACAAGATTATGCTGGATCGAATAAAAGGTAAACTGGTCGTATCATGTCAGGCTTTAGAGGATGAACCCCTTCATAGCTCTTTTATTATGAGTAAAATGGCAAAAGCAGTCGAAATGGGAGGGGCTTCGGGGTTAAGAGCTAACAGCAAAGAGGATATTTTAAGAATAAAAGACGAATCGGAATTACCGATCATAGGAATAGTAAAGCGGGACTATTCTGATTCCAATGTATATATTACACCAACTATGAAAGAAGTCGACGAACTGATGGAGGCCGGGTGTGATATGATTGCCCTGGATGCTACTAGTCAAAAGAGGCCGAATGGTGAGATGCTTGAGGACTTTGTTCAGACTATAAGGAAAACCTATCCAAATATTCTGTTAATGGCAGATACCTCGACACTAAAGGAGGGGTTAGAAGCTGAAAGACTTGGATTTGATGTGGTATCTACCACTCTTGTCGGCTACACTGACTACACCAAAGATGCCGATATATATTCAAATGACTTTGAGCTGCTCAAACGATACCTCTCAGAGATTTCGGTGCCACTAATAGCAGAAGGAAAAGTCGATACGCCTGAAAAAGCTAAGGCCTGTCTTGAATTGGGCGCCTTTTCAGTAGTTGTAGGAAGTGCGATAACCCGTCCGCAGCTGATTACCGAGCGATTTGTAAAAGAGATGAGATAAATAAAAAACAGCACCTCCTATGAAAGGACGTGCTGTTTTTCTGTGCAGCAGTTCTATCAATACCCAAAATAAGGATCAGTAATAATGCGCAATCGTTTTATGCCTTTATTTTTCAGCTCTCTTATAGTCCCTTTTAATATGTTCCGTTTGCCTGATACATAGTAGAAAGCCTCGTTCTGATACTTTTCAGCCAGGTCCACGTACCTGGCTATGGTCTCTTCTTTAGACGCAGTGTACACAGGTTGAAATGATCTGTTCTGTTTTGCGATGGCATCAAATTCTGATTTGAAGAGATGCTTGTCGGGTGAAGAATAGATCAGATGAATTGGACGGCTGGCGTCGTTTGACAAGTAATAAGCTAAAGCCCTCATTGGTGTAATTCCGATGCCGGTAGCAATCAATACTATGGGAGAGGTCTCATCTTTGACTTTGAACCAGCCGAAGGGCCCTAATACCGTTACCCGATCTCCTTTTTTCATTGAAAACAGTTCTTTTTTGAAACTGCTGACAGGAGCATTGGCACGTGTGGCTATGGTCATCGTTTTTTCGCTGGGTATCGAGGCAACTGAAAATGCTCGAAATGGTTTGCCGGATACTTTATTGTCGGGAAGTAAAAAAGCACCGTGTTCACCGGCTTCCCATGTAAGCTTGTCCGGGAAAGATAGTTGGATGACATAATAGTCATCGAATGGATTGTTTATCGATTCAATCGAAACGGTATTTTTCTTAAATAGTCCTGTAAAATCAGATGGTTTCAATAAAGGCACCTCTTTAAATTTAATGTATTATTTAAATAAGTATATCTCATAAGTTAAAAAAGTCCTAGAGAAAAGCAAGTATGGACTGTCAACTCAAGTATGATATGACTCAGAAAGGGTATGATGCAAAAAAACCGCCGACAATTCTGTCAGCGGCTAATTCAGATTAGTTGAATTTGTGCTTAGCTTCTTACATCTTCCATCTTATCAAGAACAGCTAAGTCTTCTTCAGAGATAAAAAAATCCACCTGCTTGTTTTCAATGATGCGCTCTTCGTGCGTTGATTTTGGCAGTGGCAGTGTGTCTTTGTCCAGACAGTAGCGGATCGCCAGCTGTGCTGTTGTCACACCATATTTATCAGCCAGCTCCTTCAGTTCAGGTCTGTCCAGAAGTTGACCGGTAGCTAATGGTGAATAAGCTTCCACAACAATATCATGTTTTTTACAGAAAGAGACAAGATCTTTCTGGTCGCGCCCGATATAGTAAGGGATCTGGTTGGCCATAGGAACGATATCGCAGTTATCCAGAAGAGCCTGGATGTCACTGATTTCAAAGTTTGACACGCCAATTGCTCTGATTCGTCCATCGTTATAAAGCTTCTCCATCGCTTTCCAGGATTCAATGTTGCCCTCGGTATAATCTGCGCCTTTCTCACTCCAAGGCCATGGTGCATGAATGAGGTAGAGATCCAAGTAGTCCAGCCCCAGATTGTTCATTGTTTCTTCAAACGCATCAAGTGTTTCCTGATATCCCTTACGTTCGGCGGGGAGTTTACTCGTAACAAAGACATCTTCACGGGCAATGTCGTAATCTCTGATAGCCTTTCCGACATTTTCTTCGTTCTGATAAGCTAAAGCAGTATCGATGTGAGTATACCCGTTCTTCAGTGCCATGGTGACTGCATCATATGCTTCTTCATTTGGGATCTGCCACGTACCGAATCCTATACTTGGGATGGTAACTCCATTATGAAATGTGAATGTTTCTTTTGACATGTTCTGCATTCCTCCAATTAATTTTACTAAATCCAGTTTACCTCAAACCGTATGAAAATGCTTCCTATTTGACTGGCTTATTTGTAATCCAGGAGCACCGTAAAGTCACCACCGTAAAATGCATTTCTGTCAGTTTCAAATCTATTAACAATTAAAGTTATGACAACTTCCTCGTTTTCCTCAACAAACGTCAAGTCTTCTAGGGGTCGGGCCTGGCTCATTCCTTGTAAATCATAAATATCTTCCTGAAGGAAACTTAAATCAAATACCATGATTACTTCATCATTTTCTTCCAGCTCTAGGCTGAACACCTCATCATCGTGCTGAATGATCAGTTCTGTGTTCTCCTGATTCAGATCAATCCGTTTGTCTTCGTTAAACCCTTCGGACTGGTAGACAGAAAAGTAGACCATGTCGTCCATGCCAGCTACTGAAAAAGTTACAGGCTGTTCATTGTCAAGCTCCACATAGGCATATTCAGTTTCTACCGGGAACCACTCACCATTCTCTGAGTTATGATTGGCAAAATAATATGGGTCAAAGCCAAATACTGTCTGAAAATTATTATAATAGTCAAAGCGCTCAGGCAGCCAGTCCAGACGTTCCAGTTCATTGATATTATTCAGGTAATTAAAACTGTAGCTCAACTGGTTTCTTTCTTCATGTGAAAATGATACTTCTGTTCTGATCCGTCCATTATCATCAAAATTATCCGCTTGAATAATGTCCTCAACCTGTCTGATCTGACTCGCTGTCCCAATAGATACCGAGTCGATAAAAGGAAGGATGGATACTGTACCTAATGCAATCAATATAAGAGGAATATATCGGGAAGCTGATTTAAAGAAACCGTATATTATCACGCCACTGATTGCAAACAAACCAAATAGAAGAACGAAATATCTGCCATGCGTCAGTCCAAACTGAAAGGATTTTATAGATGATGAGATACTCTGAAAAACAGCAATGACCAGCAGCAGATATGGAAAGTATCGGTTGAACAGATGGACCCACTGCTTCGAGGACTGTTCAGTTAAAAAGAGCGTAATGAATCCGACAGCTACGTAACTGATCAGCATTGGTTCAATCAGACTGTCCAGCCAGAATTCTCCAGTAATGTTTGCGGCGATATATGCAACAAGCAATGCCGAGAAAATCAGAATCAGAGGGACAACAATAAAGTCTACCAGAACAGCTAAAATTTTGGGTCGACTGATGGCCTCTGTTACTGCCTGATCATTTTTGTCCCTGAAAAAGTCCGGAATACCGGACAGAAAATACACAGGAGCAAAAAACAGAAAAATAAGGGCAGCCGAATGACTGTACCATTCAAAGCTCAGCTGAATGAAAAGTGTACTGAATGTTGCCAGAATTGCTGCTACGCCAATGTAAAAGACAACAGCTAGAAGCAGACTACTGAAAAATGTCCGTATATAAGCAACCAGGGACTGTGAAAAGGTATAAGCTGTGCGACTTGTCGGGATCGTAATCAGCATAACACTGGCTATGAAAATGACTACGATCGTCCTGATCATCGCTGACTGATCAGATGCAAAGTTGATTTGTCTTAGATATATATAGTAAAGAAAGGCTGATACAGCAGAAACCAGTAGTATAAGCCAGGATGAACGGGTTTTCTGCCGCTGATTCTTTTCGTTCCATAACTGCCCGCATGCCAGAAAAAGAGCACCCAGTCCGGCAGAAAAGGCTTCTCTTGTCAAGGATGTCCGAGTAAGCTGGATATCAGCCATAACTATTAGAGTAGTCACAGCTAGAAAGAAAATTGATAGTGGAAATCGTCCGAATACTGCCATGCTCCTTTGTCTGAAACGTGCAAATAAACGGGTTCTATTCATGATAAGTCCTCCAGATCGACAGACTTTACTCTGTCATATAATGTGTCTAAATCATACTCCTAGCGGTCATGTTTAGCAATCTAATTGTTAGAAAGTAAGTGCGGGATATAAAGAGGTGTATACTTTTTTCAACATTGCCTGATGAGAAAGAGTATATGTTAAGGCTTACATTAAAGTGATATAATTGACCTGTAGAGAGGAGGTGAGAGAATCGTGACGATCAAAAATAAACAGAAGCTTCTAGGTATGCTGATTGAGAATGAACAGTTCAGATCAGCTGCCTTTCTAGCTGATAGACTGGGTGTTTCTGCACGTACGATTCATGCTTATCTTGATGAACTGGATGATTTAATACAGAGGACATCACTTGTACTGGAAAGACGTCCAGGCGCTGGTATCCGACTGATCGGCAGCCATTCAGACAAACTGTTCTGCTTAACAGCTATCAGCAGAGGAACAAGGATTGATCTGGACCCGGCTGATAGACAGTTTGAAATAATCAGAAACTTGCTTGAAGGAAACCGGGTGTCCTACCACGATCTGGCTGAGTATTATTTTGTCAGCAGAGCAACTATCGTAAAGGATATCAGACATATCAGGCATGACTTTCTACTAGGTGATGATCTTCTCAGTTCAAACAACGACGGGACTATTTTAATGACAGACGAACGAACCCATCAGGCTCTGTGGGGCAGGTATCTTTCTCTGAAATACGAGAACCATTCTGGTCATCCCCCTATTTCTTTGAGAAGCTACGGTGATTTTATTGAAGATGAACTGAATGTGTTGTATGAATATATTGAAATTATTCAAAATGAAGTGGAACAGATCGGTACCGCCTATCAGCTTGCAGATTACTACCGCGTTAAATTGTTCGAAAATCTGGTCGTATTAATGTATCGGATAATACTGGGTCACCATCATAAAGAGTCTTCCGGTTATATCTTCGAGAGAGTGACCAGTCTGGACACCTACTATATTGCAAATGATCTAGCTGCGAGACTGGAGCAGCAGACCAAGGAGTATCTGTCAACTGAAGATCGTCTTTATATTAATGACTGTCTTATAGCGAATGGACTTAAAAATATTCATTCAATTGATACACATTCCTACTACCAGAGGCTTGTGAGCGAACTTGTTTCCAAAGTAAGCGGGATGATCAATGAAGACTTGAGTGAAGACGAGCAGCTTTTAAATGGACTCCTGCATCATATTATCCCCATGTTCTTCAGGCTGAAAAACGGGATTGCCTTACAGAATCCTTACATTCGAGAAATCAAGAAACAGTATTCCATGATGTTTCACCTGACCTGGTATGGTGTTCTGGATCTGGAAAGAGAACTCGGCAGACGTATTCCGGAAGATGAAATTGCCTTCTTGATGATTCATTTCCAGTCTGCCCTGGAACGGAAACGAGATATCAGAAAGATATTGATTATCAGTCAGACCGGACTGCTGACGACCGAAATCCTTGAAAGACGAATCAAGCAGTTTCTCCCGAGTGTCCATATTTATGAAGTCATTGCAGAAAATCAGATTGGGCAGAAGGATCTGAAAAAAGTAGATCTGATCATTTCAACTGTTCCGCTGACGATCGACGATCCGCCAGTTATTCCTCTTTCATCCATCCCGACTGATGCAGAGCTTAGAGATGTCATGAATAAAATGACTGAGCTTTTCTCAAGTTCCTATATATTGTCTGGTAGACATGAGGGACTAAGCCAGGAACACCCACTCGTCGATTCTCTCAGCAGGCGTTTAAGTATTACAAGGGGTTATGTGCTTTCTATGGAAGACGCGATTAGGACATTAACTGATCCATTGGTGGAAGCCGGGAAAGTCACTGATGCATATGTCAAATCGGTGTTCGATCGGGAAGAAATGTCCTCTACTGCTTTTGAGACAGGCATTGCGATACCACACGGAGATCCTTCATTTGTCAAAGAAACACAGCTTTCAGTGCTTATCAATGACAGAAAAATAAATTGGGGCGGTGATCGGGTTGACGTAATTGTACTGGTCAGTGTAACTAAGGAAGATATTCAGCATATCAGTCTGATTATCGAGCAGTTATATACAGTGATGGAATCCAGAACAGACATTGAAAAGCTGTTTCACAGTAAGTCTGATCAGGACATTTCCCGCTATTTAGCTCATCATTATTAAATAAAGGAGTAGGGGTGCATGTTAAAACAATATTTATCGGAAGATACGATGCAGCATAAGACATCTGTCGATAACTGGGAAGAGGCGATCACTGTAGCTGCCCGGCCGTTACTGAATAAAGGGGTGATTGATGATAGTTATGTAGAAGCGATGATCGATAGTGTTGAAAAGAACGGACCCTATATTGTGCTAAAGGATTATTTTGCTCTTCCTCATGCTCAGGCTGGCACAGGCGTGAATGAAGTCGGCATGTCACTGCTGACTCTTGAGGAACCGGTAGATCTGAAAGGAAATGAAGTTAAAGTGTTTCTGGTCTTAGCCGCTGTTGATGCATCAGCGCATTTGGGCGCTCTGTCAGAAGTGTCCGAGCTTCTGATGGATGACGAGAAATTTGAAATCGTTCTACAAGGAGACTTAGAAAAAATCAGACAATTAATAGAAGAAGGGAATTAGTGAATATGTACAAATTTTTAGCAGTATGCGGATTCGGTGTAGGCTCGTCAATGGTATTGAAAATGTCAATTGAAAAAGCGGCGAAAGAAAGAGGAATAGACTGTGAAGTGGAGAATACTGATCTAAGTTCGGCAAAAGGGACTGATGCGGATGCGGTATTTACTAGTCAGGAATTAGGAGACGAACTGAAGGGTTCTACCAAAGCACCGGTCTATCCTATTCAGAGATATATGGATAAAGAAGAGGTAGGAAAAGCGCTTGATGATTTCCTGTCCACTAAAGAGTAAACATGATTAGGTAGGTAAGGGGGAAAGGATCACCTTATGTCGGATTATATCATTAAACGATCCTAATCTTACAAAAAAAGGACTGACTTATCATGCAAGGTACTTTAGATTTTATTACTAACTATATACTCAGGAACCCACCTGTTCTCCTGGGGCTCATTGCTGCTATTGGTCTTATCATTCAGCGTAAAAATATAGCAGACATTGTTAAAGGAGCCTTATCGGCCGCTTTTGGCATGCTGATTCTTGATACAGGAGTCGGCCTCATCGTAGGAACGATCATTCCGATCAATGATGCTTTCCAGCAGACGATTGCTGAAGGGGTAGAAGTAGGCGAGGGACTCAGTGATGTCACATTCATCGCTGATTTCGGAGGGGAAATCGGTCTGGCGATGTTTCTTGGGCTGATCATTCATCTGCTGATTGCCCGCTTCACTCCGGTCAAGACTATATTTCTTACTGGTCACATGCTCTGGTGGTTCCCATTTATTTTTGTAGCTGCAGGTGTTGAAGGCGGTCTGACTGGACTTGCTCTCATTTTATTTGGGGCTATCCTGTCTGCCTCATACTGGTCATTCATGCCATGGATCATGAGACGCTATATCTGGGACGTTACCGGAGATGAATCATTTCTTATCGGCCACCCTACCGGCATCTTGAGTATCATTTCCGGTTTCGTTGCCAAGCGAGTCGGAAACAAGGAACGTTCAACAGAATCACTCAACGTACCAAAGAGTCTGTCATTCTTCCGTGAGATTTCAGTTATGGGTGCTATCGTTATTTTCATCATGTATGTCATTATGTCAGTTGCTGCACCTGAGATTGTTGCTGAAGGAGATAATGCCTTCTTTACAGCAGTTACTCAGGGGATTACGTTTGGTGCCGGCCTGATCATTATGCTGCAAGGGGTTCGTATGCTGATCAACCAGATCGTTCCAGCTTTCCAGGGAATTTCCGACAAAGTCATTCCAGGAGCTGTCCCTGCTTTCGATGTGCCTATCCTGTTCAACTATAAACCCAATGCAGTCATCATCGGCTTCATCGTGGCCATGATCACTTCAACAATTATGATTCTGATTGCCAATACGACGAACTTGTTCGGGGTTATTCTTATTCCTCTGGTTGTTACTTCCTTCTTTGAAATGGGTGGAGCAGCAGTCGTGGGAGAAGGTCAAGGAGGCTTAAGAGGAGCCATCATAGGGACAGTTGTTGGTGCAGTCGTTATGGTAGGACTGATGGGTATTTCGGTAATCATCTATGAAACGACGATTAGAAACTGGATGCTGATTTTCGGAGGTAATGATTTCTCCTTATTCGGCCCACTTGCCAGCTGGCTTGCACAACTTCTGTCAGGAGTGTTTTAAATGGCTTTTGATTATTTTGAAGGGATTAAACAGCTGATCGATACAGTTGAAAAAAAAGAACAAGCGTCTATACTCAAAGCAGTGGACTGTCTGGTCAAGGCAGTTGAAAATAAGCAGTCGATCTTTGCGTTTGGTGCCAGTCATGCCGGTATACTGACCCAGGAACTCTATTATAGAGCCGGAGGACTGATAACGATCAATCCTATTTTTGGAGAAAGTGTCCTCCTTGATGTCCAGCCTATTACCCATACAAGCAAAATGGAACGACTGGTGGGTTACGGGACTGCTCTCGCTAATAAGACACCATTTAAAGAAGGGGACGTCCTGATAGTTCATTCGGTATCAGGACGAAACCCTGTGACGATTGAACTGGCAATGGAGGCTCAGAATAAAGGCGTGACGACTATCGGACTGACCAATCTCACTTATTCAAAATCAGTCGATTCACGCCATCCGTCCGGCAAGAATCTCTTTGAATATAGTGATATCGTTATAGATAATCACGGGCATAGAGGAGACGGGATGTGCGAAATAGACGGTCTTGATATGCGGGTAGGGCCATCTTCCACGGTTATCGGTGCACTTGTAGCCAATACGCTGATTGTTGAAACCGTTAAAAAACTGAAAGCAAACGGTATGGAAAAACCACCAATTTTTTACAGTGCAAATCTGGACGGTGGAGATGAACTTAATCAGAAGCTCATCAGCGAGTATAAAGAATCAATCCACTACAAGTTTTAAAATCAAACAGGAAGGCAGGGTGTCGATAGACTATACCTTCCTGTATTCTTTTACAATAGTGCTCTATTAGAATGCATTCAACGCCTACACATTAATTGAAGTATTTAATTCTTTTGCATTTGTACAAGGGTTATTTTTTGTTTTCGGAACCTTGAATCTGTTAAAATGAAATTGAAAGCAAATAACGAAAGGAGCAAGTGTATGCAGAAGTATATATTCAAGTCGCCAAGTCGTTACATTCAGGGAAATGGTGTCATCAAGGAACTCGGTAAAGAGGTTGAAAGTATCGGAAAACAGTCTCTACTGATTTCTGATGAGGTCGTGTGGGATATTACTAAGGATATGCTCGAAGAAAGTTTCAGTGAATCCGATAGTAAGTATCATTTCGAACAGTTTAACGGAGAAGCATCGACCAAAGAAATCGAGCGTCTAACTGAAGCTGGAAAAGAACAGAATGTGGATGCAGTCATCGGTGTCGGAGGCGGTAAAACTCTTGATACCGCTAAAGCCGTTTCCGATGGACTAGAAGTACCGGTCATCATTGTACCAACTACAGCTTCAACTGATGCCCCCACAAGTGCATTATCCGTTATTTATTCGGATGATGGTGTTTTTGAAGGGTACAAGTTCTACGATAAAAATCCTGATCTGGTTCTGATCGACACAGGAATTGTAGTCAAGGCTCCCCTGCATTTATTTGCATCAGGAATGTCGGACGCTATGGCGACGTTAGTGGAAGTCAAGGCTACGATGAAACGGAACGGTGATACAATGGCAGGCGGAAAGACGACATTTGCAGCTAAGGCAATAGCTGAAATGGCTGAAGAGGTACTATTTACTCATGGATTAGCGGCTTACAACGCTGTTAAAGAACAGCTCGTTACCCCACAGGTTGATGCCATTGTTGAAGCCAATACACTTCTGTCAGGTCTTGGTTTTGAAAATGGCGGACTTGCAGGAGCTCACGCCATTCATAATGGGTTTACTGCAGTAGATGGGGATATCCACGACCTGACTCATGGTCAGAAAGTCGCATACGGTGTCCTGGTCCAACTTGTACTTGAAAGAAAGTCAGGGGAAGAGATCAAGAAATATATCGATTTCTTTAAAGCAATAGACATGCCGACTACTCTTGAAGAGATGCATCTGGATGGCAAATCCTTTGATGAACTGCTTGAAATTGGAGAGCTGGCTACAGCTGATGGAGAAACGATGGAGAACCTGGATCCGGAAATCACTCCGACAGAAATTGCTCATGCGATTCTTGCAGTTAATGAATTAAGCGTATCGTAAAGCAACAAATGAACGTAGTAACTAAGAGCATGCCGAGTTTATATATTCAGCATGCTCTTTGCATGTTCATCGGAAACCAGCTGATCACTCAGCTGGTTTTTCCTTATAAAGAACTGTAAAAGATATTAAAGGGACATGGCGTATCTACTTTCTACCAATTACTAAAGGGAATAGACCATAAAATGATATATGGTCTATTCGATTAAAAATACGAGTGGCGAATGGTGCATAAAATCTTTTATGGCATATACGAACACCAGAAATTTTATCCAATGGACCAAAAAACTGTATATGACCCATTCAGCAGCACACAAGGTTTTTCCAGCATCGAAAAGACAGGTTAAATCGAGAAAAATATTCAGCTCAGACTAGTCAAATGCATTTTGTTCAATAAAACACAATATTCATAAAAAAGACACAAATATAATTAGGAAAAAGCTTCCCTTTGTAAAATTAATTTGTTAAACTATTCACATAACGAAGAATAGGAGAGAATGTTATGAAAAAAGTAATGAATGCTTTACGCTTTGTTTTCCGTAACGGTGAAACCTGGACAGTTCGCCGTGAACACATCGGGGACTTATGGATCAAGCAGGTTACCACAAGTTTTGGACGTATTGGTGATGAATTTCAGCAGATCCATCCTTGTGAATCATTAAAAATTGAGATTGCTCATGAAGCTGACAGTGTCAATTCAGATGATATCAACAAAGGTGGATTGGAAGCAGGCATGTTCGCCCGAGTCAGGCAGTTTCAGGATATCGAAATGATGGATATTTTATATCGTGACCGTTTAAATGGGGAAAAGAGAATGGCAGTCGAAAAAGACCGCATCTATTTCCCATATAAAGCAATGGACACTGATGGACACGATAATGCGTATCAGTCATCTAAAGAAGCGGATGATAAACTGTATATCGTCATTGACCCGGAAAGAACAGTAGAAGAGGTCTATCCTCAGCTCAGCGCTGCTCATTCTTAATGTGTTCCCTTACCTCAGTCAGATGGATAACCCCCATCTGACTGTTTTTTTGCATTAAAATTGTTTTTACTGTGCTAAATAGTTACAATAAGGAAGTAAAAGAGAGGATGAACAGAATGCAGGAAAGAAAGTACAAAGAAACTTTGACATTAAATAATGGAGTAACTTTAAAAAATCGCTTTGTCATGGCTCCAATGACAACAAAAATGAGTTTTTTTGATGGCGTCATCACCGAAGATGAGAAGCGGTATTATCATATGCGAAGCAAAGAAGCCGGCGCAGTTATCACTGCGGCAGCCAATGTCTCTGAAGGGGGAAAAGGCTGGGAAGGTGAACTGGGAATTCACGATGACAGACACATCGATGGCATGGCCTCACTTGCATCTGCGATTCAACATAACGGGACTAAAGCTATCGTCCAGTTATATCATGGTGGGCGAATGACCAGTTCATCTGTCCTCAGAGGCACACAGCCAGTTGCGCCTAGTGCAGTCAAAGCAGAAAGACCGACCGCCGAAGAGCCGAGAGCATTAGAAGAAGACGAGATCCTTCAGATTATCGAAGACTTTAAGTCAGGAGCCGTACGTGCCATCGATGCTGGCTTTGACGGAATCGAGCTTCACGGAGCAAACACCTATCTGCTTCAGCAGTTCTTTTCACCTCATTCAAACAGAAGAGAAGATAAGTGGGGCGGAAGTAGGGAAGAGCGCTTCAGATTTATCGATCGTTTAGTGGATGAAGTTATCAGCACGGTGAATAAGCACACGGATAAGCCTTTCATCATAGGCTACCGTTTTTCTCCTGAGGAATATGAAACACCAGGCATTCGGTTTGAGGATACACTGTATCTTGTGGATCAGCTGGCTTATAAAGCTATCGATTATCTGCACGTGTCTCTGGGAAGTTACTCTCAAGTTTCTCAATCTGAAGAGTATAAAGATAAACCAATGCTGGCTTATCTATATGAACAAATTGCAGGACGGACAGCGTTTATATCAGTTGGCGATGTTAGAAATGGAGCTCAGGCTGAAGAAGCGCTTGAACATAGTGATCTGGTTGCTCTTGGACGTGTCATTCTGGCAGATCCGCACTGGGTCGGGAAAGTCCTGAATGGTAAAGAGGATGCAATCAGATACAATGTAGCAGACGAAGACCGTGCTGAACTGGGGCTGACTAATGGCGTCTGGCAGTTTATGCAGAACATGATGAAAGATCGTCTGAGCTGATTCAGAGAGGAAGATGATCATGATGAAAAAAGTGTATGGTAAGTTCCATCAGTTTATCGATTATTTTCTTTTCGGAGTCATTACGGCTTCCTTGAACATCATTTTGTTCTATACTTTTAATCAGAAAATTGGGCTGCATTATCTATTGTCTAACGCCATTGCGATCACACTGGCGATTCTTTTTTCTTATATCGTCAACAAGAAGTTTGTTTTCCAAACAAAAATGACGACTAAAAGAGCTGTAGCCAGAGAGATGTTCCTGTTTATAACCATGAGAGCGACAGCTGCTGTAATGGATATGGCGGGGCTGTATATACTCGTTCAGTTCATCCGGCTGGGTGCTACCCTTTCAAAAGTAATTATAGAAACTCTTATTGCCACAAGTAATTATTTTGTAAGTAAACGAATTATTTTCAAAAATGAAGGAAGAATGTAAATGAATGGAGGATAATGATGAAGAAAGCACTGATCAATATTGATTACACGAACGATTTCGTAGCAGAAGATGGAGCACTCACTTGCGGGGAGCCTGGTCAGGCAATTCACGACCGAGTTCTTGAACTGACTAAACAATTTTATGATGAAGGAGATTATGTGGCGTTCACAATTGACTGTCACGAAGAGGGAGATGACTTTCACCCCGAAAGCAATCTCTTTCCGCCGCATAACATAAAAGGGACTGCCGGGAGACATTTATACGGCAAACTGGAAGAATACTATCAGTCTATCAAGGAAAAGGATACGGTCTATTATTCTGACAAAACCAGATATAGTGCATTTAAGGGGACTGACCTTGAACTGAAACTGAGAGAACGTGGAATAACTGAGCTGCACTTAATTGGGGTATGCACCGATATTTGTGTGCTTCATACAGCAGTTGATGCATACAACAAGGGATTCGAAATTGTTGTGTACAAAGATGCTGTAGCAAGCTTCAATCAGGCTGGGCATGAATGGGCACTTTCCCATTTTGAGCAGACAATCGGAGCAAGAATTATATAAACGCGCTTTTTTAAGCACGGACAAAAACCCGAACAGTCTAAAGTAACTCCTAAGCTGTAAATGATTGGTTTACAGCTTAGGGAATAGTTTAGATTCATTCGGGTTTTATTTTAATGCAGAGTTACTTTAACTGAATTGTATGAAAATAGTGAGATCATAGGGGTCAGAGTCGTGCATCATTTGACCACTTGAAGGGTCGCACTGGTTATAAGGACCACCTGTGACATAGGCAAAGGACATAAGAATGGTTGATTGAAGATAATGCAAGGCAGCTTGAGCATCTACATCAGGTAATTCTCCTAGATAAATGTCCTCTACAAAAAGTTCCAAGTTAGTATCCTGAGAAGGGACTAGTTTAACGTTATTTGTACGGTAACTTTCATACTGATATATTTTTTTATTGTAGGTAGAAAGTTCTTTTTCAGTCTTCCCACCGAAGGACCGTTTCGAATAGTCTTTTTTTATAATTTTGTTTACAATTGCATCGATCGTCTGCTGATTCCTGCTTATATCACTGGCTGCAAGTTGAAGTTTATGCTTGATTGTCAGCGGGTACTTGTGTTTCTGTTCTTTAAGCGATACAGATGGAATAAGCTGATCGGACTTGATCGAGTGATTTTTTATAAAGTTTTTCAAGCCTTCATAGAAACTCAAGGTTTTTCCTCCTCCTTAGATTCTATTATAAAGTTCTTTATTTCTATTTCGAGATGATTAATGCCTACCTAAATGATACATAATGGAGTGCCATGGTTCAACTAAAATGCTTAATTTTAAACTATATTAAAATTAATGTAACGAGTTAAACTTTAACCAGTTAATAGTTTATAAAAACTTTATATTAATTTTTATAAATAATACAGTTAAAGTAAATTCACTGTATTAAAAAACAACTCTTCTCATGCACCACTTAATAATTTATCACTAGCCCTTTTTTATGTCAAATCATATAGCTGAACAGAGAAGAAACAGAGCTTAAAAGGACATGTCATTCGATTGCATGAGTGTGATATAGTATGGGTGTACCGTTTCGAAATTTCTAATAGAAAAGATTACATAAAAACGATTGAGGGATAATATGATTAGCTTTTGGACAACTACAGGTTTTCTTCTTGGATTATGGCTTGCAGCTGTTTTTCAGGCCGATGGAGTGAACGAATGGAAAGTGGCATTAAGCATTCCGTTTTTTCTGATTTACTTTCTTCTCCCTATTCTTAATAAAAAGGTCAGAATAGCGGCTTTTCTAATTCTGCCTGTTCTTGTACTCCTTCCTTTGTGGGGCATGGGGTCATCTCCACTGATCTGGTTTATTTTCAGTGTCCTTGGAATTGAATATGGTTTGAGAAGTGAGCTGGGAAAACCGGCTGTCTATCTGACGTATTTATTATTAGTAAGTCTCAGTCCAAATGTGGCAGCAGGAATATCTCTTAACCTCATAACTCATATCGCCAGTATGAGTTTTCTTTTATATCTCGTTTATATGTACGAGCAGACTGTTGGGCGGTTCAGTGATTTGAGAGCAGAAAATGAACGGCTGTACTCAGACTACCGTTACTTGAAAAGACGTGTTTCAAGAGCAGAACAGCTGGCCAGACAGGAAGAACGGAGTGCTGTCGCCAGGGATATTCACGACTCAGTCGGACACAGATTAACTGCATTAGTCATGCAGCTCGAAGTGGCACGATATCAAAGTTCAAACGAGGCAATCAGCAATCAGCTGGCTCAGTTTAAAGAACTGGCTAACGCCAGTCTGCAGGAAACGAGAGAAGCGGTCAGTGCCTTGAAAGCCGACGAGACAGCTGGTCTTCAGGCTGTTATTCAGTTAGTAAGAAAGCTTGAAGCAGAAAGCCATCTTCAGGTCCGCTTTCTATTCGACTCCGGAGTATTGAACGTCCCGCTGTCCAATGCCCAGTCTGTTGTTATCTATAGAGCGATTCAGGAATCACTGACTAACATGATGCGCCATAGCGGAACCAGGCAGGCTGATATTCAGTTCAAACTGATTGCTGGCCGTTATTTTCAATTTACGGTGAGTCACAAACTCATGGAAAAAGTGAGTTTTAGTGCAGGATTTGGTCTGACAAATATGAGAAAGCGGCTGGAGGAAATCGAAGGCGATCTCGACATTAAGCAGTCTAATCATCTGTTTGTAGTAAGAGGACGATTTCCGTTCTTATCAGAAGAAGGAGAGGGAAGTGAAAATGATTAGAATTATGCTGGCAGAGGATCAGACACTTGTAAGACAGGGAATCAAGCTGATGATCGAAGCAGATGCGTCTTTAAAAGTGACAGGAGAAGCAGGAAATGGACAGGAAGCCGTTGATCTTTGCAGGCAGGAACAGTTTGACCTTGCTCTGCTTGATATTAGAATGCCGGTCATGAATGGGCTGGAAGCGAGCCGACTTATCAGAGAGAGCTGTCCGGACATCAAGATCCTCATTCTGACTACTTTCAATGATGAAGATTATGCAATGGAAGCATTAAAAAACCAGGTAAACGGTTATCTGCTAAAAAATGGTGACATCGAAGAACTTCACCGGGCCATCTATCATTGTATGGAGGGTGGACTGATTATCGAAGGGAAAGTTGCCGCAAAAGTCATGCCGTCGCTTATTCATAGCAATAAAAGTCTACAAGAGGCTGATACAGGCCTGACAGAAAGAGAAGTGAGCATACTTTCGCTCATCGGGCAGGGACAGAACAATCAGGAAATAGCTGAGCGACTGTTTCTTTCAGTGGGGACAGTCAAGAACAATATCAGCGGCATTCTCGATAAGCTGGAATTAAGGGACCGGACACAGCTTGCGATTTATGCAGTCAGGCATGATCTCGATAGAAAAGAGTGACTTTAGTCATTCCATAAAATGACTGGAGACAGTATCGATGCTGTCTTCTTTTTTATATACTTTAAGCAGGATAAATGTAAAAAAGGAGTGAGACACATGCTGGAAACTAAAGACTTGACGAAACGGTTCAAATCAAAAACAGCTGTCAATCAGTTGAATCTGTATCTGGAAAAAGGCGAGTCAGTCGGGCTTCTCGGTCCAAACGGCGCGGGGAAATCAACGACCATATCAATGATTGCTACGTTGCTGCCACCGTCTTCTGGAAAAGTCAGGTTCAACAATGAGGATGCCTGGAAAAACCCTCAAGGTCTCAGACAAGTGCTGGGCGTAGTTCCACAGGAGATTGCCTTATATGAAGAATTATCCGCATATGAAAATATGAAATTCTTCGGTAAAGTCTACGGGCTTAAAGGAAAGCAGCTGGAGAGTAGAATTGAAGAAGTACTCGAACTCATCGGTCTGACTGAAAGAAAGAAAGATGCTGTTAAGACGTATTCTGGCGGAATGAAGAGACGGATAAATATCGGTGTGACCCTGCTTCATGAACCGGAGATACTGATCATGGATGAACCGACTGTAGGAATCGATCCACAGTCAAGAAACTATATTCTCGATATGATTAGAGAGCTCAACCGGTCAAGAGGAATAACCGTACTCTACACCAGTCATTATATGGAAGAAGTAGAAAAATTATGTGACCGTGTATATATCATGGATCATGGAGAAATTATCGCCTCTGGTACCAATGATGAGCTGAAAAGTATTTTATCTAATGAAGAAACCATCCATATAACTGTCCAGACTCATTCGCTATCGTTTGAAGAAAAGCTAAGTCAGCTGCCGGCTGTCACTCAAGCATCTGAAGAAGAGCAGGGCTATAAAGTCATTGCATCAAAAGGAGAAAACCTTCTTGAAGATATTTTTGAGCTGTCAAGACAGACACAAACTAAAATTACTGGAGTGTCCCTTCAAACCCCATCTCTGGAGGATGTATTCCTGCATTTGACTGGACGAACCTTAAGAGACTGAAGGAGGATAAGGTATGTTTTCACTTATAAAAAAGGATACATTGATTCTGACCAGAAGTCGGTCAGATCTGACTGAACTGCTCCTCATGCCGTTCATTCTCATAGCTATTCTTGGGCTTGCATTAGGGAACCTCTCCTTATCTGAGTTTAATATCAATGCTTTTCCGGTAGCACTTGTGCAGGGGCAGTCAATTGACAGAGAGCTGGAAGACTGGGAGGAAGTACTCGAGAACAGAGGTGTTCCAGAAGACATGATTCCCTTGCTTACAAGTCAGGCAGAAGCTATGGCGCCCGGAATTCAGCTCAGCACACTACTCAATGATGATGAAGTAGCTGAGTGGATCCAAGTCGTGGATTATGCCTCCCGTGAACAAGCTCTAGAAGCATTGGATGAAGGAGAGGTCTCCGGTGTCATCAGTATACCTGATGGTTTCAATGCATCTGTCTGGGATGCTGTCATGTTCGAAGAGGATGAAACAGGAGTTATTTCACTGGAGGTTCTGAACTTCGATAACGTTACAACGGATATCATCAGAAGTGTGCTGTCCTCATATGCCAATCAGTTCAATTTAGAAGCGTCCATTGCAGTTGCCACTAATGGTGATGCGGACGCAGCAGAACCAGCAGAGGAGAGCTATGGAGAAATAACTACACTGAATGCTGCAGATCCAATTTCTTCATTTCAGTATTACACTATTGGAATGGGAGTCATGTTTGCCCTCCATACAGCCCCCGCTCTAGCCAGCAGAGCCTTCAAAGAGAAGAAGCAGCATGTCTTCGGAAGGCTGATGATTTCCAGAATGAATCCACTGACCTTTTTAGGCAGCAAAATGATCTCGGGCACGATCATCACGTTTCTTCAGTTAGGGATTCTTTTCGGTTTGAGCACCTTGATTTTTGGCACTTTGAGGGGGTATCCGCTTCGGTTCTGGATCGATCTGGGGATGCTTAGTCTGGCGTATTCACTTGTCGTGGGGGCGATCACCAGTCTCCTGACATCAATCACCTTGTACTCCAACAGCAATGCATCATCCGGCTTTTTTGGAGGCATACTGGTGACCTTGTTTGCTTTTGTTGGTGGAAGCTTTACTCCAGTTGAACAGTTCTCTGAAGCACTGAGAAGTATTGGAAACTGGACACCGAACGGAGCGATGATGACGGCGTATCTTCAGCTGATGCAGGGATTTGAAATGAGCGAGATCATTCCGCTAGTGACACGAGTGGCCGGGATGACAGCTGTTCTGCTGGTCGTAAGTGTCGGACTCTTTCCGAAAAGGAGGTTGGATTAAATGTGGACAGTCTTTAAATTACAGTGGATCAGGCTGTTCAAGCAGCCGACTCTGCTGATTACTTTTCTAGGGATGACTTTAGTCTTCGTTTATTTTATGGCCGGAGCACAAGGGGAACAGACCATAACTGTTCCAACCTTCAGTGAGACTTTGAGTCAGGAAGAGCAGTCAGACTGGCTTGACCGATTAAATGAAGAAGAAACATTCGAATTCATTGAAAGTGATTATGAAACGGTATATGAAGACATCAGGATGAATGAGCGTGCCTTTGCATTAGGACTGGAAGAGGATCGTTATCAGTTTCTTATTGGACGGGAAGATATGGAAATCTCTACACTGATCCAATACGTTAATCAGATTTATTCTGAAGAGCAGCGTCTTGAACAGGTCAGACAGGACTTCGGGACTGAAAATATCGATGTAAGCAATTATATTCAAGTTGAAACGACAGGTCGGACAGAAGCTGCCTCTTCCAATGAAATATACAGAATGGCTGTCGTGGTCGGTATGAGCTTATATTTTTCAGTCTATTCAATTTTGTATCTGATGACAAATTTAGTTGAAGAGAAACAGACAGGGACCTGGCAGAGACTGATCTTTTCTCCGCTGACGAAAACCAGGATATATACTGGACAGCTCCTGCACTATATGCTGGCCGGTATTCTGCAGATATTCCTTGCTCTTCTGATTCTTCACTATCTGGTAGGTATTGAATTCGGAACAAACTATATGGAAATGAGTGTGCTCATCATCTGTTTTGTATTTGCGATCGTATCTTTAGGAATGCTTCTAATGGGGCTTGTCGGTTCCCCTCAGCAGCTGCAGGTCGTTATACCGATTGTAGCGACATCGATGGCTATGCTTGGTGGAGCATTCTGGCCGCTTGAAGTGGTCAGTAATCAGATACTTCTGTTTCTGGCAGAACTGATGCCGATCAAATATGGCATCCAAGGAATGATGGGAGCAGTGCTTCAGGACCGCTCCTTATCTCAGCTGCTGGAACCGATCGGTGCTTTAGTTCTAATGGGAATCATTTTCATGGGTATCGGAATCAATCTGATGGAACGGGTGTCAGAAAATCAGAGCATATAAGCATCCTGTCAGTCTCAGGACCTATCGACCAGGGTGGTCAATTTTTTACATACTGTTCGACCGACTAGGTCAGTCAGTCATATTTAAGAGAAAGGAGGAGAGAAATGGGAGAAGTTTTTAGGAGACTCCAAAAAGAAAAGCAGGACCGAATTTTGAATGCCTGTTACAAGGAATTCACTGAGAAAGGATTTGATCAGGCATCCACCAACATTATGGCTAAAGAGGCGGGCATAGGGAAGGGGACACTGTTCTACTATTTCAATAATAAAGAGGCATTATTCTATAACTTGATCGAAGAAGCCTTTTCGATAGCGGAAGACCAGTTCTTAAATCAGATCGATTTTGATGAAACTGACTTTTTTGAACGGTTGAGACAGACGACTGAGCTCAAGTGGGCTGTGTATGAAAGACAACCACATGCACTAGGCTTTCTTGCGAGTGTATTCATCCATGCAGATAAGTATGATCTGCCGGCTGAACTGGCTGGAAAACGGTCAGAAGCCGAACAGACCTGGGGAACCGTGCTGACAAAGAATATTGATTTTACAAAATTTAGAGACGACATCCCTCAGGAGACATCGTTTAATTTTATTCGCTGGACTGTAGAAGGGTATCGAACAGAGATGGAGCAGCGAATAAAAAGTCAGAATCTCGATGAATTTAGCAATGCAGACTTTTCACCTTATTATGATGAGTTTTACACGTATCTGGATACACTAAAGACCATATATTATAAATAAATTGAGAGGGAGAATGGAGGGGCAGTCATGGAAAAATTAATAGAAGTGAACGCAGTTGAAAAATCTTTCGGTAAAACGAAGGCATTGGAAAAAGTCAGTTTCTCAGTCGACAAAGGGGAAATAGTCGGTTTCATCGGCCCAAATGGAGCAGGTAAATCTACCACGATCCGAATACTTCTGGGACTGATCAAAGCAGATGGGGGATCCGCTACTATCTTTGGCAAGGACGTCTGGAAAGAATCTGTTTCAATCCATAAACGTGTAGCTTATGTACCTGGGGATGTCAATCTCTGGCCCAATATGACTGGAGGAGAAGTCATTGATCTATTCCTGAGCATGCGTGGAGTTGAAGTCGATAAAGAGCGTAAGGAAGAGCTGATCAGACGATTTGAATTCGATCCGACAAAAAAATGTCGGGCCTACTCAAAAGGAAACAGACAGAAAGTAGCTTTGATCGCTGCTTTTGCGGCCGATGCAGATGTCTACATCTTTGATGAGCCGACTTCTGGACTGGATCCGCTGCAGGAAAGAGTCTTTCAGGAATGTGCGAAGGAAGTGCTGGCCAAAGGGGCAAGTGTTCTGTTGTCCAGCCATATCCTATCAGAGGTCGAACGTCTCTGTGACCGTGTGGCTATCATACGTAAAGGTGTTATTGTAGAGTCAGGAACACTTGATGATCTGAGACATCTGACACGTACCCAGATAACACTAAAAACGGAAGAGGACATCTCATCAATCAGGGAGCAGTCCTTTGCCCATAATGTGTCGATTAACAGAGATCAGGTTGTTTTTCAGCTGGACAGTGATAAGTTCGATGCGTTTCTATCTTATGTACAACCGTTTAAAGTGCTGAAGCTTGAAAGTGCCCCTCCAAAACTCGAAGATCTGTTTATGCGTCATTATGAAACAGCTGAAGGAGTTGACTAACATGATGCAGTCTCATGCACGAACCGGAAAAATCTTTGCTTTTACGATCAGAAAAGAATGGCTGAAACTGCTTCTCTGGCTGGCTGGCTGTGCTTTTTACGTGATCCTGGGTGCTGTGGCTTTTGTGGAGGTCTACGGGGATCCGCTTGAACGTCAGGCAATGGCTCAGGCGATGCAGAATCCGGCAATGGAAGCTTTATTTGGTCGCGCGATAGGAATAGATAATTATACGATTGGAGCCATGTACTCTCATACAATGACGATCATGGGATTTGTGCTTTTTGCGATCATGTCTATACTTCTTGTCGTCCGTAACACGCGGTCAGAGGAAGAAGACGGTATTCTTGAACTGATTCAGGCTCTGCCGACTGGACGACTGGCATCTACTACGTCAGCGATCCTGCTTCTTGTTCTTACGAATACACTTCTAGCATTAATATCTACAGGTCTTCTGATAGGTCTGGGTGATTCAAGCATGACAACAGAGGGAGCTGTTCTGACCGGTGTATTATACGGACTGGTCGGACTGATATTTGGAGGAGTGACCTTAATTACGGCTCAGCTATCATCTAATGCCCGGGGAGCCATGATGCTGTCATTTGGAGTCCTGGGCTTGTCCTATATCCTTCGTATAATAGGAGATTCTGGAGAGTTTGATGCCTTGAGCTGGATTTCACCTCTAGGTCTGCTTTACGGGGCTGAACCTTTCGTTGAGAATAACTGGTTTCCGGTATGGATCGGTCTGATAATAAGTCTAGTTCTGATCGTCACTGCTTTGGCTTTAAAACATAGACGAGATATTGGTGCCGGCCTGCTGAATGACAGGCCCGGGAAGAGACATGCTTCTTCTTTCCTGAAGACGCCTGTCGGATTTGTTCTAAAGCTCGTGAGAACTCCGCTGATTGTATGGGCTGTAGCTATGGTCCTGCTTGGGGTATCTTATGGGTCAGTAATTGGAGATATAGAAGATGTCCTTGCCGGAAATGAGATAATTGAACAGATCATAGCAGGAGACGAAAGTGTCTCAATGACTGATCAGTTCATAGCCATGATCATGGGTGTGCTGGCGATGGCGGCTTCAATTCCGACAGTTCAGATTATTCTTAGAATAAGAGGAGAAGAAAAGAAAAACCGCATGGATAAATTAATCGCTGGAGCAAAGTCGCGGACGGCTGTATTAAGCACCTTTATCCTGATAAGTTTAGCTGTTGCCATTATCTTTCAGCTCCTTCAGTCGCTCGCTTTCGGTGGATCAGCGGTAGCTATGGGTTATGACATATCATTGCTGGATATGGTCTCTGCCGGCCTTGCTTACCTGCCGGCTATGTTCGTTATGATCGGACTGACTGTCATGCTGGTCGGCTGGCTGCCGAAAGCTTCGTCATTCATCTGGCTGTATCTGGGCTTTGCTTTTATCTTATTGTACTTTGGGGGTCTATTCGATATCCCGGAAGCAGTCAGCTGGTTGTCTGCGTTTTATCATATTCCAGAAGTGCCTGTGGAAGACTGGAATGTATGGACGGCAATACTGCTGACCCTGATCGGTGCAGTTCTGACTATGCTCGGCGCAGCTGGATTCAAAAAAAGAGATATCGATTAATATTAATCAGACTTTAGAGGGGTATCCGTCTGAAGTCTGATTTTTATTTTTTACTACGATAAGTGTAGTAATTAAAGGAAGCGTGTGCTAAACTGATTACAACGACAGATGAAGTACTTTGTCTGTCCTTACATAATAGAAACAGTAGAAGGAGGTTTGGTCAATTGATAAGCAGTGATGTGATAAGAGGGTACAATGATACATTTCTCCTGTCGCTTCTAATAGAAGGTGATTCATATGGCTATGCCTTGTCTAAAGAAATCAGAGACCGGACTGACGGGAACTATACGATAAAAGAAACTACTATGTATTCTGCATTCAACCGGCTCAAGAAGAATGGTTATATCGAAGCGTACCCCGGAGATGTCACCCAGGGGAAGAAAAGGACTTATTACCGGATAACAGAAGACGGACGTCGCTATCTGTCAGAGAAAAAAAGAGAATGGGCATTGACCAAGCAAGTAGTCGATCAAGTTGTTGGAGGGGAAAAGTTTGAAAATATGTAATTAAAGACTAATGAGGTGTAAAGGAGTAGGAGGCGCACTTAAAAAAGAGTTGGTTTTCATGAAAGTTTCAGAAAATGAATTCAGCTAACTTTAATCGAGAACCCATGACTTTTTGCAAAGCTAATTGCTTGTTCGACAGTCATCTCTCTCCCTGGACGAAGCCCTTCGGTCTTATAGAGAGACGCATTATAGGGTTCGTCACGAAGCAGCATATAATATATAGCTGTCAAAAGGCGACGTGCAATGGCAATAATCGCTTTTTTGTGGCCACGTCGTTTTTTTAACTGTAAATATTTCTGGCGGTGTTCG
>NZ_FNFK01000040.1 GCF_900101165.1 Alkalibacterium thalassium
TAATTTTAAAATAAAAAGAAGACAAACCAAGCAGGCACTTATCTCAATGTACGCTCTCATCCCACGATTAAAACCGTGGGCTTTCACGCTTGATAGTTCTGTAATGTGGGCGGTCCATCTATCTCTTCTATACATGTCGAGGCATGGATTCTGCTCTAAAGCTTATGAATAGGGATTTCATTCTATCCTATGGTAAGATGATAAAAAGAATATTTATAGTAAGGATGTGAGCCTGTGCAGAAAATAGAGAAACTGGAAGATAAGATTCCGCACAAAGACAAGCTGCTTCGTCTGATCAAAATCTTACAGTCAAACTGGGAAAGAGCTACAGTCAATCAGAGTGGAGCAGAAATGGCCTACTTTATTCTTCTTTCCCTGTTCCCGCTTTTACTGGTCATTGCAAATATTATCCCGCTGTTGCCACTGGACACGAATGAGATGTTGGCTCTAGTAGCTGATTTTATTCCACAAGATATCTTTAATATCATCGAGCCGATACTTGAAGGCTATCTGGAAAGTGCGAGTGGCGGATTCATTTCATTTGGACTTCTGACCTCAATATGGTCGGCAAGTAAAGTGATCACGATACTGAGACGGGTGTTGGATGATGTATATGGATCAGTACAGCAGAAAAATTTCATTGTCGGGAGAATCCTCTCACTCTCTGTCATGATCGGTATACTACTGATCGTTGGACTGGCATTATTTATCTTCGTTTTCGGTGAACAGATTCTTGAATTCGTTCAGAATGTTATCGGCTTCAATATTCCATTCATTCAGGAATTCCTGCTTTTAAGATGGGTGGTCCTTTTGGTTATCCTCTTTGCCGTACTGCTGGTCGTTTACCGGTTCGTACCAAACCATCATTTATCATTCAAATATTCCTATCAGGGAGCGTTGTTCGCGACAATCGGTTGGATGGTTCTGACCCAAGGTTTTTCAATATACTTGAACATTGCCAGTGATGATGCCCTGACAAATGCGACATTCGGTGGGTTTCTGGCTTTGATGCTGTTCCTGTATTTCACGAGTATAGTGATTCTTCTCGGCGCCTTACTGAATGCCATTATATTCGAATGGAAGAATCATATGTCTGTACCTGAATATGAAGCAAAAAAACGGAACGAGAAACAGCTGAAATCTTCCAACTATTCTGGTTACCCAAGTGAAGCAGAAACGGTCATCATGAAGCGTCAGCTGTTCAAAGTCAATAAACTTAAAGAAGAAGAATTAGAAGAAAGAGAAGGACAGGGCAAGGATCTGGACACTTAAATAATTCAGGACTGCTCGATGGGGGAGGATTTTCCAATGATCCTTCCTTTTTTTGCGGAGAATACGAGCTGGAACATGTAGTTTGTTTGGATGTAGTGTTATTGAGAGTTACTTTTGAAAGTGAAGAAACATCAGCACAGTCATTCACCACTGGAATCCTCTCGTTTATTTTTTGACTCAAGTGGTCTATAATTGAAAAAGATAACTAGGAGGGACGTTATGAAATTTTATTGTCACCCACGTTGTTCAACGTGCAGAAAAGCAAAAAACTGGCTGGAAGAGCAGTCAGTACCTTATCAGGAAATCAGTCTACTGGATGAGACCCCATCAAAAGAAAGCTGGGTAAGAATCCTGTCAGAAACTGATCGATCGATCAAATCTTTTTTTAATACGAGTGGAAATGTTTACAGAGAACATAACCTTAAAGAAAAACTTCCGGAAATGTCTGTAGAAGAAGCAGCGGAGTGGCTGTCCTCAAACGGGATGGTAGTCAAAAGACCGTTTGCCATTGAAGGAGACACATATACATCAGGCTTTAAAATCGATGAGTACGAACTTGTCTGGAGTAAAGGAGAGCAGAAAGATGTCAATTAAATATCATGCTAATGGATTGTGGATCGAGAAATTATCGCCATCAGATTATCGCATCGGTCTATCCGAAAAGGGCCAGGACGATTTAGGAGAAGTCATGTTCGTGGAAATCAGTACAGAACCTGGGAATCTTAAAGCAGGAGAGGCCGTTATCAATGCTGAGGGAGCCAAAGCAGTGACTGAGCTGACCATACCTTTTGACGTGACAGTTAAGGAAGTCCACGTTGAAGTTGAAGATGAGCCTGACTTACTGAACTCATCGGACAAAGAGGATAACTGGCTGCTTCTGGTTACAGACATTGATGATTCAGTGTTCAATTCGCTTAATACAGATCCTTTTGCTGAATAAGCTGAAATCTTGCTGGATCGTGATGCGCATTAAACAAGCGAAAGGAGGCAGATGAGATGCCGATCGTACATGTAGAAATGATTGAAGGCCGTTCTAAGGAACAGAAAGAAGGGCTGATCAGAGATGTTGTAAAAGCAGTGGAGACCCATACGGGTGCACCTAAAGAAGCAGTGACTGTGATCATCAACGAAATAAATAAGGAAAACATTGCTACTAAAGGCGAATACCACGGATAATAAGTTAGAGAGCACAGACAGGATCTGTGCTCTCTTTTTTATGTGTATTTTAAAATTCAGAAGCTGTCTTAAATAGGTGTTTCCTAGTCTGTTCACCGAAACTATGATAAACTGATAGTAATGAAGTCTGATATCATCAGGGGAGCTTAAAGGCTGAGAAAGGTAAGACCTGACCCATGACCTGATCTAGGTAATGCTAGCGAAGGGAGATGTCTACATAACACAATCTGGGAGGTTCAAGATGAATTCTGACCATGCTATTTTACACATTAAAGACCAGAATCCGCTGGTACATACGATCACCAATCAGGTCGTCGCTAATGATGTTGCCAATGTGCTGCTGGCGATTGGTGCGTCACCCATCATGGCAATTGCTAAAGAAGAGGTTGAAGAAGTAACGGGTATGGCCGATGCCCTCGTCATTAATATGGGTACACTGACTTCTGATTCACTAGAAAGCATGATCCTGGCCGGACGACAGGCAAACGCTCAAGGCAAACCGGTCATTCTGGATCCTGTTGGTGTCGGAGCAACGACTTTTAGAAAAAATTCAGCTCAAAAACTTTTTGGAAATGTTGACATGACGGTGATTCGAGGCAATGCATCAGAAATTGCGTCTCTAGTCGGTGTCAGCTGGCAGTCAAAAGGAGTGGATTCCAAAGATGGAGCCACCTCGCCAGTGGATGTTGCAGTCAGCTTGGCTAAGAAAAGACACTGTATTGTAGCTGTATCCGGAAAGACGGATATTGTCACAGATGGCACAAGAGTATTTGCTGTTTCGAATGGCGATCAGCTGATGGCAAAGATCACTGGAAGTGGCTGTATGATGAGCGGAATCATCGGAGCTTTCCTTGGAGTAGTAGATGGATCTGACATGCTCAGTCGAGTTGTACTTGCTCATGCCGCTTTCGGGATAGCTGGAGAGTGGGCGGCAGACTCGGGCATAAATGGGCCGGGAAGTTTCAGGTCGGCACTGATCGATGTGCTCCATAGTCTAACAGATGACGATCTGACTAAACACGCACGAATAGAAAGGATAATCCAATGAGTAAAAGTAAAATACCACAAGTGCTGACTATTGCAGGAAGTGACAGTGGCGGAGGCGCTGGCATACAAGCGGACTTGAAAACTTTTCAGGAACGTGACGTTTTCGGCATGTCAGTGATAACGGCTATAACAGCTCAAAATACGACTGGGGTACAGGGCGTTCACCCTGTACCGATCGAAATGGTCAAGCAGCAGTGGGCGTCGGTCCTGTCTGATTTTGATGTCGCTGCGATCAAGACAGGAATGCTGGTCAATGGGGAGTATATGAAAGCAGTAGCTGAAGTATACAAAGAAGTGGCGTCTATTCCTCTGGTCATTGATCCTGTGATGATTGCTAAAGGCGGGCACCCATTAATGGAAAAGAGTGCTGTCTCAGTCATGCGGGAAATCCTGGCTCCTCTCGCTATGGTGATCACACCTAATATTCCTGAAGCAGAAGCACTGGCTGACATGTCTATTTTATCAAAAGAAGATATGGTCAAGGCAGCCGAACGATTGCAGGAAACGGGCTGTAGAAATATTGTCATAAAAGGTGGACATGCAGTGGACGCGTCTCATGCGGATGACCTGCTGATGCTTGAAAACGGTGAACAGATATGGCTGCGTTCAGAACGCATCGATACGAAAGAAACCCACGGAACTGGCTGTACCTTTGCTGCCTGCATTGCTGCAGAGTTAGGAAAAGGGCATTCAGTGGAAGAATCCGTACGAACAGCTAAGAAATTTATCCAGGCTGCAATCAGGAGTCACCTGGGTATCGGACATGGACATGGACCGACGAATCACTGGGCATACAGAAAGGAACACGAATGACACGAGATATTAAAGCTATGCTGGAAATTTACTTTATTGCCGGCACGCAGGACTGCAAAGAAAAGTCGCTCATCCATACCCTTGAGGAAGCTCTTCAGGCAGGTATCACTTGTTTTCAGTTCAGAGAAAAAGGAAAAGACAGCCTGGAAACTGACCCTGCTGCTCGGGTAAAAATGGCACAGGTCTGCCAGCTTCTGTGCAGACAGTATGATGTACCATTCATAGTCAATGATGATGTCGAGCTTGCCGTCGAGCTGGATGCTGACGGGATCCATGTCGGTCAGGGCGATTATCCGATTCAGGATCTGATTTCAAAATGGGGAGACCGATTTATCATAGGCTTGTCTACCAATAATGTCATACAATTCAAAGAAGCAGAAAAAATCAGCGGACTGGATTACGCGGGGATCGGTCCGGCCTTCACTCCATTATCCAAGCAGGATCATGAAGGGGTAATCGGGCTGAAAGGTATCAAGGAGGCGATGACTGAAAGAGATCACCTTACTGCTGTGGCAATTGGCGGAATCAACACTTCAAACATTAAAGACGTCTGGGAAACGGGAGTCGACGGGGTGGCGGTTGTGTCGTCCATCACACGAGCTGTTTCAGTAATAGACGCAGTGCAGCGATTAAAAAAATAGGCGACTAGACAAAAAGAATTGTGGATCCATAGTGAAATGTTGAACAGATTCTACAATTCCTTTTGTTTATGCTGTATAATGAAAGCGAATACAAAATGAGGAGGATACGTTATGAAGGTAAACGGAAAAACAATCGTCGTGACAGGTGGAGGATCCGGAATGGGAAGAGAGCTGGTACTCGAACTTGCCAAGCGAGGAGCAAGAGTAGCAGCGGTCGATATCAACAAGGAAGCAGTACTGGAGACAGCCAGACTGGCACCGGAATCAAAGGAAAAGATTTCAACGCATGTCGTGAATATTACGGAAAGAGAAGCCATTGAAAAACTGGTGGATGAGGTAAAAGAATTTCATGGGACGGTCGACGGCATTATAAATAATGCAGGAATCATCCAGCCCTTTATTGACGTCAATGATTTAGGCTACGATAAAATCGAACAGGTCATGAATGTCAATTTCTACGGCACATTGTACATGGTGAAAAGTTTTCTTCCGGAGCTGCTTAAACGACCGGAAGCACATATACTGAATGTAGCAAGTATGGGCGGCTTTCTTCCTGTACCTGGACAGTCGATTTACGGGGCATCAAAAGCAGCCGTCAAATTGATGACTGAAGGGCTGCATTCAGAACTTACTGATACAAATGTTGGTGTAACGATCGCTTTCCCGGGGGCCATTAAGACAAACATTATGCAGAACTCAAAAGTTGAGCGTAAAGCGATGACCGATACAAGTGGGAAAGAATATAAACTGACTCTCGCCGACGATGCAGCGAAAATAATGATCGATGCAATTGAGTCGAACGCATATAGAGTAATGGTGGGCAATGATGCAAAAATGATGGACCGGATGTATCGTGTGATGCCTAAAAAGGCAGCAGCCATCATTGCTGAAAAACTTAAAAACTAAGTCAGAACTTATTCAATTCGCAGAACTGTACTGGGTATCGCCCCATATACAGTCCTTTTTTATAACAATCGTTCACTGGATAAATAAGTTCATACAAAATTCCAATGCAAGTCACCTCTTTCTCGAACATAAAGCGTACGATGAAAGGATAATAGAGTACGTTTGTGGACGGTGCAGATACTAATGGTAGACAAGATGAAAAAAGCAAAGAAAAAGTGGATAGCTGGTGGAGTAGTTATATATGTTGTATATGCTGTAGCGGGTGTAACAGGAGGCGTTTATCTCTCGTCAGTCCCTAGTGTATCTGAGGTACCTCAACCTGTTTCGACGGATGAACGGGTAGCCTTGGTCGAAACGGGAGAGGAAGCCTGGCAGATCAGACGCGAACTGATTACTGAAGCAGATACGACACTGGATATTGCTACTTTTGCAATGCAGGGGGGAGAGACGGTTGATCTGTTTTACTCACTTATCCTTGAGGCAGCTGACAGAGGAGTCCAGGTCCGCCTGCTGCTTGATGGCATTTTTCATGGCATGAGGCTCCTGGATAGACAGATATATGACGTGTTTCTCAGTCATCCGAACATTGAAGTCGGCATGTATGACACTCTAAATCCTTTGAGACCCTGGACATGGAATAACCGGATGCATGACAAACTGCTGATTGCAGATGAAAAGGTGGGGCTGATCGGTGGACGAAACGTAGGAGATAAGTATTTCAACGAATCCGCTGATACAGTATCTTACGACAGGGAGCTGCTGGTCATAGGTCAGGAGGGGTCAGCCAATGAACTGGTTTCGAACATGTCCCATTATTTTGACGAGCTCTGGTCTATGCCTTATGTAACGAGAAGACAAGATCCTGTTCCAACATTGACATCTAACTGGCGGGTCAGAAGAACATCAAAGACGCTTCGAGAACGAGCAGCGGGTTATCACGAGGGAAGCCTGACACCTATGACTGAAGAATACTGGATGAAGAAGTCTCATGCGATCGATTCAGGCTATTTCGTACACAATGGACTTGAGCGTCTGAACAAGGAGCCCGCAGTATGGCACTCCCTTCTTACTGTCTTATCTGAAACGGAGGAATCGATCCTGATTCAAAGTCCCTATGTCATCCCAGATGCATTTATGTCAGAGACAGCTGGCATGCACGCAATTAAGTCAGACACCGTGACTATTCTGACGAATGGACTGCAGGCCACACCCAATATCATTGCTCACAGCGGGTATAGAAACCACCGGGATGAACTGATCGAAAGCGGACTGAACCTCCTTGAATTTCAGAAATCGGACCGTTCACTGCATATGAAATCTTTTGTAAAGGATCATGAATGGGTGGGCGTCGGTTCGTTCAATATCGATGCCAGAAGTACTTACCTTCACACAGAATCTATGCTGGTCGTCAGGAGCCCGTCTCTGGCCGAAGAAATCAGCCGGATGAATGAAGAGCGATATGGCTCCCACATTTATCCGGCCCAATCAGAAGATCCATTACCGGAAGGGGCTGATGGCACACACATGTTAAAGCAGCTCATTATAGACACATTAAGACCCCTGACTGATCTGTTTGATTCATTACTCTAATAAGAAGTATCAGGTGTTATTTTACGGAATTTACTGTAGAATAGTAATGATAGTGACTTAGAATGTGGGGAGTAGAGATGGGAAAAGAACAGATCAGGAAAGCTGCGAAGATTATTGGAGGAATTGTCGGGGTTTATCTAGTGTATTTCTTGTTTACAGCAATTATATTAACAGCATTGAGGACCCCTCCTGAAGTAGTGGACCGGGATCTGGAATTTAAAGACACCTCTGAACGTGTGACTTTACTGGAATATGGTCTGGAAGCCTTCGGGGCACGGATGGATATCATTGAACAGGCAGAAGAATCGATCGACGTGTCCTATTTTTATATGGAAGACGGCAAAAGTGTCGAGCTTTTTTATGCCTATATCCTGGCCGCGGCTGATAGAGGGGTAGAAGTCAGGTATCTGCTGGATGGTATGTTCCACGGGGTCAGAGGAGATGACCGGGATGTACTTAGAGCCTTCAACCTGCATCCGAATATCGAACTGAAACTTTACGAGCCTATTTATTCGGTAGCCATCGCACCATGGCGGCTGAATAACCGTCTGCATGACAAGCTGCTAGTTGTCGATAATGATTATGCCATTATCGGTGGCCGTAATGTGGGGGATCTGTACTATGAACGCAGCGGGGAAGATGTCGGCTATTCTTATGACAGGGATGTGCTGATTATGAATCCGGATCAGCAGGAAGACAGTCTGATATCAGACATGAGAGCCTACTATACTGAACTTTTTGAAAGCGAATATGCGATCACTCAGAACAACAGGACCTTGTTTGGATGGGAACAGAATAGAGCAGTAGAGCAGACTGAAGCGCTTAGAGCATCGTACGATAAACATCAGGCGGAACTTGCAGAACGCAGCAATGTCAGTGAAGTAAGTGACTGGGAGAATCGGTCAGTAGAAATAGACAGTGGCTTTCTTACATTCAACAGCATTGAACGAAACTTCAAGCAACCCTACATATGGAGCGATATGCTGACGTTAGCGGAACAAGCCGAAGAGAATTTGTTCATTCAGTCACCTTGGACGATTCCTGACAGACATATGCGCAGACATATTGAAGAAACAGAGCTGACAGTAGATGAGGGCATTATTTTAACCAACGGGATGTCGACCAATTCAAATATGGTGGCTCAAAGCGGGACGGAAAACAGGCGGCAGTACTTTATCGATTCATTTCTTGACTACTATGAGTACCAACCGAAAGAAGCCTCTCTTCATATGAAGACGATGATCGTCGATGAACGCATCAGTGCAGTCGGAGCATTTAACTTTGATGCCAGAAGCACCTGGCTAAGTACTGAGACAATGATTGTTCTGGACAGCGAAGAACTGGCACGACAGATTCTAGATGAAACGGAAGAAAGTTATCTGAAGAAAAGTGTTCGGTTCGATCAGGATGGCTCAGAGATACCTGGAGAAAAAACAGAAGGGGAGACGCCTGTCTGGTGGCAGAGAATACTCATACCAGCTATGAGACCTCTTGCCTGGCTGCTGGAATCCTTATTATAAATGACGAAATCATCAGGACTTAAGTGTTCTGATGATTTTATTTATTCGCAGATGATAATTTTTATAATCTGGAAACCTTGTTAAATCAACGAAAAATGAGGTTTTGCTGATATTCACCTTAAAGAAACCTTGATTCTGATTCTCAATTAGACTAAAATTAGACATTGTAAGTAAGAAAGTTTTTTCAGGCAGAATTCTGCTTTTACAGACTTTTTTGCTCAAAAAAATACAAGTAGAAAAGGAAGGTACATAATGGCCGTATTAGAGATCAAGAACCTACATGTATCCATCGAGGACAAAGAAATTCTTAAAGGCGTGAACCTGAAAATGCAGACAGGTGAAATCCACGCAATCATGGGACCTAACGGAACAGGGAAATCTACCCTTTCTGCTGCAATCATGGGACACCCAAGCTACGAAGTAACAGAAGGAGAAGTTCTTCTGGACGGAGAGAACGTTCTGGAAATGGAAGTTGACGAGCGGGCACGTGCCGGTTTGTTCCTTGCTGTACAATACCCAAGTGAAATTGCTGGAATCACCAATGCAGAATTCATGCGTGCAGCAATCAACTCAAGAAGAGACGAAGACGATAAGATGAACGTCATGGACTTCATCAACAAACTGGACGAAAAAATGGCTGTTCTGGATATGCCGGAAGAAATGGCTGAACGTTATTTAAATGAAGGATTCTCAGGCGGAGAGAAGAAGCGTAACGAGATCCTCCAGTTGTTAATGATTGAGCCGACTTTCGCGATTCTTGACGAAATCGACTCAGGACTGGATATCGATGCGCTGCAAGTCGTATCTAAAGGTGTCAATGCAATGCGCGGTGAAAACTTCGGCTCACTGATCATTACGCACTATCAGCGTCTACTGAACTACATCACACCAGACGTCGTCCACATCATGATGGATGGACGTGTCGTTAAGACAGGTGGAGCTGAACTGGCTAAGAAACTTGAAGCAGAAGGATACAAAGGTCTAATGGAAGAATTAGGATTAGACTTTGACATTGAAGAAGACTAATTTTTGAGGAGGCCATGACTTATGGAAACAAAAACTAAAGATTACGTGAGTTATAAAGACGCATTACAAGCCTTCTCCACAGCACTTCAGGAACCTGAGTGGATGCTTCAGATGCGCCTGGACGCGCTGGAAAAAATCGAAGATCTTGATCCGCCCGTCATCGAGCGTTTAAGATACAACCGCTGGCCGCTGTGGCAGGTCCCGAACCTGACTGGCGCACCGGCACCAAAAGCTATCGATCCATTCGAATTCGTCGAAGACAAGGCAGATGCTGCCCGTGTGATTCAGACAGGAAACGAGACAGTGATCGAAACCCTTCCACAGTCATTGAAGGACAAAGGGGTTATCTTCACTGACATGCATACGGCATTAAAAGAGCACCCTGACCTGGTCAAGGAAGCTTATATGTCCAAGGCGGTTAAACCGGATACGAATAAAATCACTGCATTCCACGCAGCGTTCATGAATTCAGGACTATTCCTCTATGTGCCTAAAAACGTTGAGATCGAAGACCCGCTTGAAGCGGTCTTCATTCAAAACAGTTTAGTTGAAGATTCATTCATCAAGCACGTATTGATTTATGCTGATACAAACTCAAACTTTAACTATGTGGAGAAATTCCTGACTAAAGGCGACACAAAAAATGCCGCAAACATCGTTGTAGAAGTCGTCACCAAAGCCGGTGCACAAGTAAAATTCAGTGCAGTTGACCAGCTGGGTGAAAACTCTACAGTATACTTCAACCGTAAAGGATACACATCAAGAGACTCTACGATCGACTGGGCGATTGGTGTCATGAACAACGGAAATGTTGTCTGTGACTTCGATGTCGACCTTGTCGGAGAAGGGTCATCAAGTGACCTGAAAGCTGTCGGAATCAGCAGCGGACGTCAGACGCAAGTCATCGACTCCAATGTTGTCAACTACGGGAATCACACGGAAGGAAACATCTTCCAGCACGGCGTTATCATGGACCGAGCGACACTGACATTCAACGGAATCGGCCACATCATTAAAGGGGCTAAAGGAGCAGATGCTCAGCAGGAATCACGTGTACTGATGCTGTCTGACAAAGCCCGCGGAGATGCGAACCCGATTCTACTGATTGACGAAAATGAAGTAACAGCAGGTCACGCAGCCAGTGTTGGACGCGTCGATCCTGAAGAAATGTACTACTTGATGAGCAGAGGAATCGAGAAATCAGAAGCTGAGCGACTGGTTATCCGCGGATTCCTTGGAAAAGTGATTTCAGCTATTCCACTGAGAAGCATCCGTGACGAACTGGTTGACACCATCGAAAGGAAGTTGACATCTAGATGACCGTGCCTTACGAACATCTGCGGGAGGACTTCAAGATCCTTCAGCAGCACGTCAACGATGAGCCACTTGTTTATTTGGATAATGCCGCGACCACACAGAAACCGGAAGCTGTCCTGAAAGCTCTTGAAACCTATTACCATACCTCTAATGCCAATGTGCATAGAGGGGTGCATACTTTGGCTGAACGAGCGACCACTCAATATGAGGGAGCCAGAGAAAAAGTCCGCCGCTTCATCAATGCGCCAAGCACTGCTGAAGTTCTATTTACAAGAGGGACTACGACCAGTCTGAACTGGGTTGCCAGAAGTCTTGGCGATCTGATTATTGAAGAAGGGGATGAGATCGTGATTTCCTTCATGGAACATCACTCGAACATCATCCCCTGGCAGCAGCTGGCAAAGCGTAAAGGCGCTAAGCTTAAATACATCGAGCTGACGGATGACGGTAAGCTGGACATGGACGATGCGAGAGAAAAGATTACTGAACAGACTAAAATCGTTTCTCTTGTTCATGTATCAAATGTGCTGGGCGTCGTCAACCCGATCAGGGAACTGACTGATTACGTGCATGACAAAGGTGGCGTGATGGTTGTCGACGGTGCTCAGGCAGTGCCGCATATGCCCGTAGATGTTCAGGCACTGGATGCAGATTTCTACGCATTCAGCGGTCACAAAATGATGGCACCGACCGGTATCGGCGTACTTTACGGCAAACGAAAGTGGCTTGAGAAAATGGAGCCTCTGGAGTTTGGTGGAGAGATGATCGATTTCGTGGAACTGCAGGACAGCACATGGAAAGAACTGCCATGGAAGTTTGAAGCAGGAACCCCGAACATCGCCGGAGCGATCGGACTGGGCGCAGCTATTGACTACTTGGAAAACATCGGCATGCGTGAGATAATGAACCATGAACAAAATCTGGTGGCGTACCTGATGCCGAAACTGGAAGAAATCGAAGGACTGACCTTATTCGGACCGAAGAAAGCCTCGGACCGGACAGGCGTGATCTCATTCAATATCGACGGGGTTCATCCACATGATGTTGCGACAGCAATGGACATGGAAGGTGTAGCTGTCAGAGCCGGTCACCACTGCGCACAGCCTTTGATGAATTATCTGAATCAGCCTGCCACGGCCCGTGCAAGTTTCTACTTGTATAACACGGTTGCTGAAGCAGACAAATTCGTTGACGCATTGAAAGCCACGAAGGAGTTTTTCTTACATGGCCTTGACTAAATTAGATCAATTATACCGGGCAGTGATCCTTGATCACTCACAACACCCAAGACGCCGCGGTGTACTGGATAAAGCGACCACACAGATCGAGCTGAAAAACCCGACATGTGGAGACGTGATCCAAGTGCAGCTGACAGTCGAAGACGATAAAATAACTGATGTGCGGTTTGACGGAAGCGGCTGTACCATTTCAATGGCCAGTGCCAGCATGATGACTGACACGATCTTAAATAAATCCGTTGACGAAGCCCTGATGCTGGTAAACGAATTTTCAGAAGTTGTCCAAGGCAACAAGCCTGAACATGAACAGGCACTCGGTGACGCAATGATGCTTGCAGGCGTATCAAAATTCCCTGCCCGGATCAAATGCGCAACACTCTCCTGGAAAGCTCTGGAAAAAGCACTCGGATCAGACGGCACAGGCGTTGACGGCCAACTGACGCACGATTAACTCAATTTGGACATATTCCGAATAGAATGAACTGACTGCAGAGATATACATGAGGAAGGGGAATATTCATGTCTCAAGTACCTGAGAAAACAGAATATAAATACGGATTTCACGACGAAGGGGTCGACGCCGTCTACGATACGGGTAAAGGGTTGAACGAAGATATTATCCGTGACATTTCTTCTCGTAAAAATGAGCCGGAATGGATGCTCGACTACCGTCTGAAATCATACGACCACTACAAATCCCGTCCAATGCCTGAATGGGGAGCAGACTTGTCAGATGTCGATTTCGACAACTATACGTACTACCGTAAAGCAAGTGAAGCCCCTGCACGCAGCTGGGACGATGTACCGGATAAAATTAAAGAAACCTTTGAGCGACTTGGAGTTCCAGAAGCGGAACGTCAATTCCTTGCCGGATCTGGTGCACAATATGAATCAGAAGTGGTTTACCACAACATGAAAGAGGAATTCGAGAAGCTGGGCATCGTCTTTACAGACACAGACACAGCTTTGAAAGAATACCCTGAAATATTTAAAGAGCACTTTGGGACAGTGGTTCCTCCAACAGATAACAAACTGGCCGCACTGAACTCTTCAGTCTGGTCTGGTGGAACATTCATCTACGTGCCTAAAGGCGTTAAATGTGACGTGCCACTGCAAATGTACTTCCGTATCAACAACGAAATGATGGGTCAGTTTGAACGTACCCTGATCGTTGTCGATGAAGGAGCAAGCGTCCACTACGTCGAAGGGTGTACAGCACCGACATTCTCAACCAGCTCGCTTCACGCAGCGGTTGTAGAAATCATCGTTAAAAAAGATGCGTACTGCCGTTACACGACTATTCAGAACTGGTCAGATAACGTATATAACCTAGTAACAAAACGTGCTCACGCTGCGGAAGGCGCGACAGTTGAGTGGATCGATGGAAACCTTGGTGCGAAAACGACCATGAAATACCCATCAATCCATCTGAACGGACGCGGCGCGCGTGGAACGACTATGTCCATCGCTATGGCTGGAGAAGGTCAGGTTCAGGATACAGGTGCTAAAATGATCCACAATGCACCAAACACATCCAGCTCGATCGTATCCAAGTCCATCGCTAAAGATGGTGGAACAGTAAACTACCGTGGACAAGTAACATTCGGTAAAAATTCCGGTGGTTCTATTTCACACATCGAGTGTGACACGATCCTGATGGATGACTTATCTAAATCAGATACGATTCCTTTCAACGAGATCCACAACTCAAACGTGGCCCTCGAGCACGAAGCGAAAGTATCTAAAATTTCTGAAGAACAACTCTACTACCTGATGAGTAGAGGACTCGACGAAGAAACCGCGACAGAGATGATCGTCATGGGATTCGTTGAACCATTCACTAAAGAACTCCCAATGGAATACGCTGTTGAGCTTAACCGCCTCATTTCATATGAGATGGAAGGGTCAGTGGGATAAAATAATTTAATAAAAAGCGGTTGCACAATAAATGACGTTAGTGAGTAATCTCACCAACGTCATTTGACGTAGAACTTGAAAAACCAAGCATGTTTTAGACTTAACAATATGCTTGGTTTTTTATCTATAACACTGTATTTAAAATATAAGTATGGAAGGTGAATAGCTATGGAAACAACCATTGATGTTAGTAATGGTATTACCTCTGATGCTTGGGCTACATTGTTTGGTTCTCTTGCCGGAATTATAATTTCAGCAATAGTTTCTTATATAGTTCATTAGTTATATAAAAGTTTACCGAACTTAATATCGCATCAAATCAGCGTAAGTGGTACAATGATACATAAAACACTATTTAACTAAAGGAGATTTCAACATTGGGTGCAGAATTAAACAAGCGTCTATTTAGTGCTGCGGATAATCTTCGTAGCAAAATGGATGCGTCAGAATATAAAAATTATTTGCTTGGGCTTATTTTTTATAAGTATCTTTCTGATAAGTTATTAGAGAAAGTTGTAGAACTTGCTGATGAAAGTTTAGATGAGTTTGATACGCCAGACAAACAATTGAACTTATATAAAGAATTACTTAAAGATGAAGATACGAAAGATGATTTGATCGCGACATTAGTCGATACATTAGGTTTTGATATTGAGCCTAAGTATTTATTTAATGTGCTTGCAAATCAGGCAAAACAAAATGTTTTCCAGTTGAACGATTTGAATAAGGCTTTTATAGATTTATCTACAAAACATGATCAGTTTAGTGGGTTATTTGATGATGTCGATTTACAGTCTAAAAAGTTAGGGTCAGATGATCAGCAGCGTAATGTGACTATAACTGAAGTACTCAAAAAGATTAATGATGTAAACTTGGTAGGTCATGACGGTGATGTAATTGGGGATGCCTATGAGTTTCTTATTGGACAGTTTGCATCAGAAGCTGGAAAAAAAGCTGGAGAATTTTATACTCCACATATGATTTCTGACATGATGGCACAAATTGTAGCCGTTGGTCAAGAAGATAAAAGACTTTTCAGTGTATTTGATCCAACAATGGGTTCTGGATCCTTGATGTTGAATGTCCGTAACTACTTAAAGCATCCGGACAGTATCAAATATCATGGACAGGAGCTCAACACAACAACCTTTAATTTAGCCAAAATGAACCTCATACTACATGGAGTTGATAAGGAAGATATAAGGTTGCGTAATGGAGATACCTTGAACAGAGACTGGCCTACTGATGAGCCATACACATTTGATTCCGTTTTAATGAATCCGCCGTATTCAGCGAAATGGTCTGCGGATAATACGTTCTTAGATGATTCTCGCTTCAACAAATACGGTAAATTAGCTCCTAAATCGAAAGCGGATTTTGCATTTCTATTACACGGTTACTATCATTTAAAAGAAACAGGTACAATGGCAATTGTTTTACCACATGGTGTTCTCTTCCGCGGAGCAGCAGAAGGCGTGATTCGTAAGAAACTGCTTGAGGATGGAAGTATATACGCAGTAATCGGTATGCCAGCAAATTTATTCTTTGGCACATCGATTCCTACAACTGTAATTATTTTAAAGAAGAACCGCTCAGCACGTGATGTTCTCTTTATTGATGCAAGCAAAGAATTCGTTAAAGAAAAAAATCAAAATAAGCTGACTAAAGGAAACATTGATAAAGTACTTAGTACTTATGTAAAACGTGAAGATGTTGAAAAATATGCTCATGTTGCAAGTTTTGAAGAGATTAAAGAAAATGATTATAACCTAAATATTCCGCGCTACGTTGACACCTTCGAAGAGGAAGAACCCATTGATATAGAAGAGGTAAGCAAAGAAATCGTTAATCTTAACAAAGAAATAGAAAAAACAGAAAAAGAATTTTTATTGATGCTAGATGAATTAGCAGTCAACGAGAATACCAAGGCCTTAATAGAGGCTACTAAGGAGGTATTCCGTTGAGTATCAGTGAAGACAAAAACGTCCCAGAACTGCGGTTTAAAGGTTATACTGAGAATTGGGAACAGCGTAAGTTGGGAGATATTTCAAATAAGGTAACTGAAAAGAATAAGAAGAAAGAGTTTACTGAAACATTTACTAATTCTGCTGAATATGGAATTGTAAATCAACGGGACTTTTTTGATAAAGATATTTCGAACGAAAAAAACATAAATGGATACTATATCGTTCGTGAAAATGATTTTATTTATAATCCTCGTATCTCAAATTTTGCGCCAGTTGGTCCTATTAAACGAAACAAATTAGGGAGAACAGGCGTAATGTCTCCACTATATTACATTTTTAGAGTATACAACATAAGTGAAGTATACTTAGAGTATTATTTTAACACTACTAAATGGCATAAATTTATGAAACTTAATGGAGACTCTGGTGCTAGAGCTGATCGTTTCGCAATCAAGGATTCGATATTTAAATTGATGCCAATACCTTATCCAACTTTTGAAGAACAACAAAAAATCGGCGCCTTTTTAAAAAAGCTTGATAATACTATCGCTCTTCATCAGGAGAAGTTAAGTAAATTATATGCGCTTAAAGAGGCTTACTTACAGCAAATGTTTCCTCAATATAAAGAGAACAACCCCAAAGTTAGATTCACTAACTTTGGTGAAAAATGGCAGAAAAGTAAATTGTCAGAAGTATTAAACGTCAATTCTGGTCGTGACTATAAGCATTTGAAAAGTGGAGATGTTCCTGTTTATGGAACTGGAGGGTATATGCTTAGTGTGGATCAGTGTTTATCTGATGAAGATGCTATTGGAATCGGACGTAAGGGCACAATAGATAAACCTCAATACTTAAAAAGTCCGTTTTGGACAGTAGATACCCTTTTTTATATGAAGGTTAAGAAAGGGTATGATTTGCTCTTTGTATACTCAATTTCTCAGACTGTAAGATGGAAAAAGTATGATGAATCTACTGGGGTTCCAAGTTTGTCTAAAACAACTATAAATAATATCACTAAGACTTTTCCACCTTATAAAGAGCAAGTTGCAATAGGTAAATTTTTTGATAAAATCAACGAGCTAATTGATTTAGAGCAAATTAAATTGGATAAATTAAAGAATTTAAAGAAAGCTTATTTGAGAAAAATGTTTATTTAAATATTCTTCCTAGAGCATAAAACCTCCGTTAAAATACCATTAGTGAGTAATTCACTAAATATAATTACGGAGGTTTTTTATTATGTCAAAAAAGAATAAAGCATTACCTTTTTTCCACGAGTATTTTGAGGAGTGGATCGAACTTTATAAAGTGGGAGCAGTTCGTCAAGTGACTCTTCAAAAGTATTATATGAGTCACCAGCGAATCATTGAGTTAGTACCACACTTAAAAATGAATGAATTAAACAGAAGAAGTTATCAAACACTTTTAAACAGGTATGCAGTCACTCATGAAAAACAAACGACTATGGATTTTCATCACCAGTTAAAAGGCGCCATTCTCGATGCTGTGGACGAAGGACTTATTGATAATAATCCTACGCGAAAAATTATTATTAAAGGAAAAGACCCTAGGACCTGAATAATTCATAGTACCTTGTCAGAACAGGCATTTATCCCGCTTTGATAAGGTTTATCACTCTATTCCTTCTTCACCCGTTGGGTGAAGAAAAAAATATACAAAAAGAGCACGCTCTATGTTATTGTAAAGTCGACCAAAACAACAAAAACAAGAGGTGTGCTCAATGTCAACTTTACAAGAAAAGCAACTACAATTCAATCCCCATTTGGTTATGTCAAACGATGGCGGTCAATTATCCAATGATTCCGGTCTCCTTTTACTCTTTGAATTTTTTCATAAGATCAAGTTCAAAGAGCTGGTTAACGAGTTATTGCATATTGACGATTCAAGAAAC
>NZ_FNFK01000047.1 GCF_900101165.1 Alkalibacterium thalassium
CAGCGCCGAGGATAGTGAAGGGTTTCCCTTTGTGAAAGCAGGACGTTGCCGTGCAGCTCTTTTTTTATTTTCAGAGATATTTGGAGGTTTAGCTCAGTTGGGAGAGCATCTGCCTTACAAGCAGAGGGTCAGCGGTTCGAGCCCGTTAACCTCCATAGATCCATGAGCCGTTAGCTCAGTTGGTAGAGCAACTGACTTTTAATCAGTGGGTCACAGGTTCGAATCCTGTACGGCTCATTGCAAACGGCAATATCACCATCCATGCGTCCTTAGCTCAATTGGATAGAGCACCTGACTTCGGATCAGGCGGTTAAGGGTTCAAGTCCTTTAGGGCGCGTAAGATATCAAAATACAAAGGTTGCTTTAGATGGAACTCTTAAGCTGCCTTTTTTTGATACTCTCAGGATTGACGTTGCTTCTCTCTTTTCATTTGCTATAATTGTTGGTATAATTGTTAATAGTCAAAAATAGTCAAACAATCATCGATGCCTTATAGTCAATAGTAAAGGAGGGTACTGAAAGGACTTGAAATTACAAGAGAATTTAGATACACTTCAAGTCACTACTTTCAGTAGATGTTCGATATGGAAAATCAGAATATGACGGATATTATTGAAGCTTATTTAAAGAAAGTGCTGCAGCAGCAGGATCAGGTAGAAATCAGACGAAGTGAAATAGCACAATTATTCGACTGCGTCCCTTCTCAGATCAATTATGTCATCAACACGCGCTTCACGATCCAGAAAGGATATCTGGTGGAAAGTAAACGAGGCGGCGGGGGATACATCCGAATTATAAAAGTTCAGGTACTAGATGATCTTGATATGTTGAATACTATGATAGAAATCATTGGAGACAGCATATCTGAAAAGGATGCAAAATCTGTTGTACAGAAATTATATGAAGACGATATTATCACTAAAAGAGAAGCAAAACTCATGCTTGTAGCCATGGATAAATCCTTATATACCGGTGAAAGAGCGATAGACAATCGTCTACGATCAAAGCTATTACGAATGATGTTAGTCAATTTGAAGTATGAAGAGCCAAACAAACGAAAGGCGGACCACACATGAATGAACTATTTACAGAAAAAGCGAAGAAAGCCTTACTGATCGCTCAGGAAGAAGCGCAATCTTTCCGCCATAGAACTGTTGGAACAGAGCACCTCCTACTGGGGCTGATTATTGAAGAAGATGGAATTGCAGGAAAAACTTTAAGAGAACTGACGATAACTGAAGAAGATATTAGAGAAGAAATTGAACACCTATCAAGTTATGGGCCTGAGCAGACTCTTCCTAAGAATGCGATCTTACCTTATTCACCCAGAGCTAGACAGATTATAAAGTATGCTACGGATGAAGCCAGACGAATGAAACGGCCGTTAGTCGGAACTGAACATCTGCTGCTAGGTCTTCTCAGAGATGAAGAAATTTTATCAGCGAAAATTCTGAATAACCTTGATGTGAATCTGGCCAAAGCCCGACAGCTTGTGCTCAAGAAATTAGGGGCTCAGGATAAAAATGGAAAAAGCAGAGCAGGCAGCAGACGTCCGGGTAAAGCTCAGCAATCTGCCTCTGGCGGAACCCCTACACTCGATTCTCTAGCACGTGATCTGACTCAGCAGGCTAGAGACAACAGATTGGATCCTATCGTAGGACGAAACAAGGAAGTCAGACGAATTATTCAGATACTAAGCAGACGCACCAAGAACAATCCTGTTCTTGTAGGGGATCCTGGAGTAGGTAAAACAGCAATAGCAGAAGGTTTAGCACAAAAAATTATTGCAAATGAAGTTCCGCCAGTACTTCAGAATAAGCGTCTGATGACTCTGGACATGGGGTCATTAGTTGCAGGAACGAAGTATCGTGGTGAATTCGAAGAACGTATGAAGAAAATAATTGACGAAATTTATCAGGATGGAGAAGTCATTCTATTTATTGATGAATTACACACGCTGATTGGTGCTGGAGGAGCAGAAGGTGCCATCGATGCGTCCAATATTCTTAAACCTGCACTAGCACGTGGTGAACTCCAGACGATTGGTGCAACAACACTAGATGAATACCAGAAGCATATTGAAAAAGATGCGGCACTTGAAAGACGATTTGCATCTATTCATGTCGACCCGCCTTCTGAAATGGAGGCTGAAGAAATACTGTTTGGCCTGAGAGAACGTTATGAGCAGCACCATGGTGTGAAGATAACCGATGAAGCACTCAGAGCGGCTGTGCATCTGTCTACGAGATATATCACGTCAAGACAGTTGCCAGACAAAGCGATTGATCTGATGGATGAATCTGCATCCAAGGTTCGTATGGACGAGAGTGATTCGCCAACACCGTTATCAAAAGCAACTGAAACGCTTGAAGATCTGATTCGTAAAAAAGAGAAGGCTATTCAGTCTCAGGACTTCGAACGTGCAGCTCAGATAAGAGAAAAAGAGATGAGGCAGAGAAAACGACTGGAAAAACTGCTCAAGCAGGATGATGATGCAGATGAAAGCCAGCTTCGAGTGACCGAATCGGATATAGCGGAAGTTGTATCTCAGTGGACGGGTATACCAGTAAATCAGATGGAACAGAAAGAAAGCGAACGACTGCTTAACCTTGAAAAAGTACTCCATGAGCGTGTTGTCGGTCAGGAGCAGGCTGTCGTTGCCGTTTCTAAAGCTATCAGACGAGCACGCAGTGGGCTGAAAGATCCTAACCGTCCAATTGGTTCATTTATGTTCCTGGGTCCTACTGGTGTAGGTAAGACAGAACTGGCTAAAGCTCTGGCAGAGTCAATGTTCGGAAGCGAAGAAGCCCTGGTTAGAGTAGATATGTCTGAATTTATGGAGAAATACAGTACGAGTCGTCTAGTCGGTTCACCTCCAGGTTATGTCGGTTATGATGAAGGTGGACAACTGACTGAGAAAATTAGACAGAAGCCTTATTCAGTTATACTTCTTGATGAAGTGGAGAAAGCTCACCCTGACGTCTTCAACATCCTGCTTCAAGTTCTGGATGACGGAGTGCTCACAGATGGAAAAGGCAGAAAAGTAGATTTCAAAAATACTATTCTTATTATGACATCCAACTTAGGAGCTACAGCTCTCAGAGATGAGAAATCTGTTGGATTTGGAGCAATCGATAAGCGGTTCGATCATGATGCAATGGAGAAACGAATTCGTGAAGAACTGAAAAATTCCTTCAGACCGGAGTTCCTTAACCGTATCGATGACACTATCGTGTTCCAGTCTCTCAAAAAAGATGAGCTTCGTGAAATCGTTAAATTATTAACAAAAAACATTGTGACTCGTATGGAAGAAATCGGTATCCAGCTTAAAATCACTTCATCAGCTATGGATGTGATTGCTGAAGAGGGATTTGATCCAGAGTATGGTGCCCGTCCACTTAAACGAGCCATTCAGAATAAGATGGAAGACCGTTTGAGTGAAGCGTTGTTGTCCGGCGAAATCAGTCTGAAAGACAAAGTGACTCTAGGCACTTCAAAAGGGGAAATCACCTTAAGAGTTAAAGAAGAAAAGAATAAAAAGCCTAAAATAACTAATTGATAAAAGATACTGGATTTTGTTTTCAGTTAGTAATCATATACTGTAAGAACCACGCGTTCGTTTTTGAGGTATTATACCTCTTAAAATGGACGTGTGGTTTTTCTAAATATTGAAAACAAGATAACAATTTATATCATTAGGTTAAGAAAATGTAGGGTGATAACGTTTATCTGTTGATAAACACTACAAAAAAAGAAAGGATGTTACTATATTCACGCACAAGAAAGAATCACAGGGACACCTTCAAGTAGCCAGACTCTATGAAAAGACAGAAGATAAAGGAATCAGAGATATGCTCGGTTTCCTTCTGGCTAGAGACAAACAGCACCAGCTTCAGTGGATCGAAGCCATCAAAGAACTGGAAGCTAAAGAAGGCATCGTTGTACCGGGAACAGTTCCTGAAAAATACGAAGTGCTTGATGGTGATTCATACCCTTTATAGTTTCTCAGAAGGGGAAGACATTAAACCGGTAGTGGATGGAAAAGAAGCCACTGACGGAAAAGACTTCAAATACATTAAAAATCCTCTGGCTATGGATGACAAGCCAGTACTAAAAGCACCTCCTGCTCAACTGCACAGCACACCATCAGAAAAATAAACGGATAAGATGTAATCAGATTTCATTAACCGAGATCAGATAATCAAGTGTTTATCTTTGAAACAGCAGCTCTTTCTCTGGTACTATTAAATTAATAAATCAAAGATGAGAGGGTTGAAATGGATGAAAAAAATAGATGACACGCAAAAGAGTATTCTGATTGGAGTAGGGGTTGCATTTTTAGTCGGGATTCTCACTTTCCTGTTTTCTTCTGACAATGCGAAGAAAAAAACGAAAGCAATAGTGAACCGCCAGAAAGCGAAGCACTATGTGAATGATAAATTCAACAGCAAAAGTGCAAAAAAATTAGTCAGCAAACTGACTGACGATGAAATTAATTTGCTCGCTGGAGCTGCTGGAAAAGTTAGCGATCTGGAAGATAAGTTTTCTGATATGAAAGATTATATGCAGGACAAGTCAAAAGATGCGAAAAAAGCATTTAAGAAAGTTAAAAAGTAGCCAGTTCCGGCTAAATAAAAAAGGTCTCCTTTTATAGGAGGCCTTTATTTATAGAATGAGAAGATAGCACAGCAGCAGTTCATTCATGTTTTTCAAGGATAGACCGGTGGATTCATTGAATCGGTCCATCCGGTACTGTAGCGTATTGCGGTGTATAAACAGTTGTTTAGCAGCAACACTGATATTTCCCTGACTTTGCCATAAAGCTTGGATCAATTCGTGCCAGTCGTCTGAGGCATCGATTTGAGTTTTGAGTTCCTTCATTATGGCACTTTTTGCCAGCGCATCTTTTGTAAAATGATGCAGGGCAATATCCGGAAGCGAACTGACCTGATGGTGCATATGTGTGACTTCCTGCTGAAAAATATTCTGTTCTTCTTTAAATAAGTCATAAAGATTGTGGTCTGGTGTCCAGAATTGTCCAATATAAGCATGAGTTCTTATTGAAAAGTCATCCTCAAGTGTTTGGAGGATACCTGTTATTTCTTCATCAGAGAAATTCGGGGCGCCAGTATCCTGCACTATAAGACAGGTATCGCTGCTTATAAAAAAGACATCCAGAACAGGTTCGAATAATTGTCTGATTGAATCAATCCAGATTAAATAGTCGAATTGTGTATCTATTTTCTCCAGGTAGAGTTGAGTCAGACGTATCATCTGAGTGGTTTTAGGTGGAAGATCTCTTTGGCCTTGAATCAGTTCAGCCCATTTAGAGTCCGAGACTGGAAAGGAAGAAGGCTCAATTTCTTGTTTAAGCATGACAAGAAGCTGCCACTCTTTTTCAGTCAGCTCTTTTTTCGGGATATGAATCCATTTATTTTTATAAGGAATGCGGAAAGTGTCTTCGTCCATAAATGGCAAATCGGACAAAACCGCTTCGGGATACAGTGTTTTCAAGTTTGCATAATCCAAACTTATTCCTCCTATCTCAGTGTAGCTTAATTTTACCACTGTTTGATGCAAAGAGAAACTAAGGTATAATGAAGAAAAAGTGACTTTTGGAGCGATCGAGATGACTGGATACACCGAAAAAGAAAAAGACCGATGGATGGCTGAAGCGATCATCGAAGCAAAGAAGGCCGAAGCGATATTAGAAGTCCCCATCGGGGCAGTGGTTGTCAAAGATGGCCAAGTGATCGGCCGAGGACATAATCAGAGAGAAACGCTTCAGGAAGCCACTGCTCATGCCGAGATGATAGCAATCAAGGAGGCTAATCAGCATCTGGGTAACTGGCGACTGGAAGAGTGTGATCTGTTTGTAACGTTGGAACCGTGTGTCATGTGCAGCGGCGCCATTGTACTTTCCCGCCTTCGTTCAGTTTATTATGGGCCGGCTGATCCCAAGGGCGGGGCAGTGGAGTCGTTGATGACTGTTCTTCAGGATGACCGTCTGAACCACAAGTGTGAGGTGCACAAGGGAGTCAGAAAAGAAGAGTGCTCAGCCTTGCTGTCTGATTTTTTCAGGACACTTAGGGCAAGAAAAAAGAGGGAAAAAGCCCTAAGGCAATCAGAAGCTTCCACTGAAGCAAACGAGTGAATCAGAAGGAGATACTTGGGCTTGCGTACTAATAGAAAACCCCCGGTCATCGAGACAGTATGAAATAGACTGTCTCGATGACCGGGGGGGTTTATTCATTTATAAAGAAACCACTAATTACTGTTTTTCGGACATGGCCTGATCTTTCTCGATCATTTTGTCGAAAGCGCCAATGACTGAATCGGAAAAGTCACTTTGCAATAGGTGCAGGATCGCTTCAACAGTGATGCCTCCGGGTGAGGATACCTTATCGATTAGTGTCTGAGGAGAGTCGATGGCATGTAAGACGGTTTTACCACTTCCCAACACAGCTTGAGCAGCAATCTTTACAGCCGTATCTTTTTTCATGCCATGTTTAACAGCACTTCTAGCCAGCGTATCAATGAACAGGAAGACCAGCGCAGGAGAACTTCCGGCCAGTCCGATAAAAATGTTCAGCTGTTTTTCAGGAATGATAACTGTTTCTCCTACCGCGTTGAAAATATCTTGAGTGATCTTTATATTCTCTTCAGAAACACTGGGGTTTTCGACAATGGCTGTCATGGACTCTTCTACTTGTGCGTTTAGGTTCGGCATGGTGCGAAGATACTGATTTTCTGATAAAAACTGCTTCAGACGTTCACTCGGGTATCCTGCAGCTACGGACAAGATGAGCTTGTTTTCTGGTATAGAAAGGCGACCAAGCACATTATCCATCTGATGAGGCTTCACTGCCAGTATAATGATATCTGAAGCGTCGATCACATCCTGGTTGACATGAGTCACACTGATCTGCCAGTTTTCTTCGATTTTTTTGAGTGATTCCGGAGAATAAGTCGAAACAATCAGATCCTTTCTTTGAATCAGCTCTTTCTTCAGCAGCCCTTTAAAAATGGCCTGAGCCATATTTCCGAATCCGATACATCCTAGTTTCATATGCGTCATCCTTTATAGTTGATTTACTATCAGTGTAGCATATTTTCAATCAAAGTGAGTCAGCTGGTCGGAAGAAAAAGGGATTGACGGAAACATTAAAATTTTGTCATTTTTTTGGTATAATAAAAACCTAACTAGGGGATATGAAAAGGGGAAGATGTATGACAAAAGATTTAGATTGGGAAAACCTTGGTTTTTCCTATATTAAAACAGACTATCGGTTTATTTCTCGCTATAAAGACGGGGAATGGGACGAAGGTGAACTGACAACTGATAATCAGCTTCATATTTCTGAAGGATCCACTGCCCTGCATTATGGCCAGCAGTGTTTTGAAGGTATGAAAGCTTACAGGACTGAAGATGGGTCCATTAATTTATTCAGGCCGTATGAAAACGCCAGTCGAATGAAGAAAAGTTGTGAACGTCTACTTATGGCTGTTTATCCGGAAGACAAGTTTGTGGAGGCAGTAAAAAAAGTTGTCCGTGCTAATGAAGAATGGGTACCCCCATATGGGACGGGCAGCTCTTTATATCTGCGTCCTTACATGATCGGGGTAGGCGACAATATTGGCATAAAATCTGCCGATGAGTATATTTTTTCAATATTTGCCATGCCAGTCGGATCTTATTTCAAAGGCGGGATGAAACCGTCCAACTTTGTCGTAAGCGGCTATGACCGTGCGGCACCGAAAGGAACAGGAGCAGCTAAAGTCGGCGGAAACTACGCGGCCAGCCTGCTTCCTGGAAAAGAAGCCAAGTCACGCTCCTTCAGTGATGCGGTTTATCTGGATCCGGAAACACATACTAAAATAGAAGAAGTCGGAGCAGCCAACTTTTTCGGTATCACCAAAGATGATGTATTTGTCACACCCAAGTCACCATCCATACTGCCCAGCATAACCAAGTACTCGTTACTTTGGCTTGCTGAAAATAGATTGAATCTCGACACGCTTGAAGGAGACGTCTACATCAGCGATATCGATCAGTTCAAAGAGGCTGGTGCGTGTGGAACGGCTGCAGTTATTGCTCCAATTGGTGGACTTCAGGTAGAGGATGATTTCCATGTGTTTTATTCTGAAACAGAAGTCGGTCCCGTTACTAAGCGACTCTATAATGAACTGGTCGGGATCCAGTTTGGAGATATAGCGGCTCCTGAAGGATGGATAGAGAAAGTCTAAGCTGTATTGATTTATCAGGTGAAGAGATCAAATAAATGGAGGATTATCAATGAGCTATTTGAAAAAAATTACAATTGATACACATCATAAGCAGGACTTTGTTATGATCGACCGTTATTTGAATGAAGCGCTGGAAGACAGTCAGGTCGAGAACGGCATCATGGTGGTTTACTGCCCACATACTACAGGTGGGATCACGATCAACGAGAATGCTGATCCGGATGTCCGGACAGATCTGAAACGTGTGCTGGATGATACCTTTCCTGATCATGACTACTTTGTTCATGCGGAAGGGAACTCTGATGGGCACATTAAATCCTCGCTTGTCGGAGCCAGTGAGACCTTGATTATTGAGAATGGCAAGCTGGTTTTCGGCACCTGGCAGAGTGTCTACTTTACAGAGTTTGACGGTCCGAGAACACGGCACGTTTATATCAAGATAATTGAAGGATAAGATTAACAAAAAGAGAATGCCGAGGCATTCTCTTTTTTATGAATAAAGGATGAATAAAATGTGAAAAATGGTCCGGAGGTCTGATGTTTATTTTCACCTAAAACGGTATACTGCAGATAATCATTATTCTATGAGAGTACATAATATAGAGAAAGAAGGAGACAATATGTTAGAGGTGAAAAATCTGCGTAAGACGTTCGGTGATCTGACCGCTGTGGAAGATGTCAGTTTTACGATTCGTCCCGGAGACATCATGGGTCTGATCGGTCAGAACGGTGCAGGAAAAACGACGACCTTCCGAATCATACTGGACCTGCTGACAGCAGACGAGGGCGAAGTGCTTTGGGAAAACAAACATCTGTCAAAAAAAATCTTCAATAAAATAGGGTATCTTCCAGAAGAAAGAGGGCTGTATCCCAAAGTATCGATTGAGAATCAGATCCTATATTTTGCACAGCTGAGAGGGAAGAAGAAAAGCGAGATCAGTCCCCTGATTGATGACTGGTTGAAAAAGTTTGACGTAAAAGGGAAGAAGACAGATAAAGTAAAAACTCTGTCAAAAGGGAATCAGCAGAAAGTCCAGCTGATTTGTACCCTGATTCATGAACCGGAACTGATTATTCTTGATGAACCATTCAGTGGGCTAGATCCGGTCAATGCAGAACTGCTTGAGGAAGGAATAAGAGAAGCTCAAGGTAAAGGTGCACGTATCATTTTTTCCAGCCATAACATGAACAATGTGGAAGAGCTCTGTGACAGCCTGATCATGCTAAAAAATGGAAGACAAGTCCTTCATGGGGCGGTCCGTGATATACGTGAACAGTTTGGACGGACGAAGCTGTTTTTAGAGTCGGATCTAAGCAGAGAAGCTCTCCTGGAATTTCCAGGTGTACAGCGTGTGGAAAAAAACAGAGACGGGATCGATATTGTCTATCTGACTCAGGCTGACGAAGGGAAAGCTATTTTTGAGGTTGCAACACGCAACGGCTATATTCCAACATTTAGCCAGCAGCCTCCAACTTTAGAAGAGATTTTCAAACGAATGGCAGGTGAGCGAAATGAATAAATTCTGGGTCATTACTAAAGAAGTTTACAAGAAGAACATCAAGTCATTTGGGTTTATCGTCATGGTTCTCATTCCGCTGATCATTATGGGATTTATTGCCGGAATGACCTACTACTTTTCACAGGAAGCTCAAAACGCTGAGCCAACACCGATTGCAGTCGTGACTGACGATCCGGCTCTACAGGAGCTGTTTTCAGATGAAGAATGGAATTTTGAGATTGCTGAAGATATTACGACTGAAGAGGATGCTGAAACTGCTTTGACAGCTGAGGACATCGAAGGATATATGGTCATCAACACTGACGCACAGACGCTACAGGCAGAAATCGTCCATGCAAACGAGCTCTCCAATCAGATACCAATCATTACTGAAGTGCTGACAAACTATCAGACGATGCTTAGAGCGGATGATCTCGAACTGGCTCCTGAACAGGTCATGTCTCTGACAGAGCCTGTTGAAGTCGAAGAAACAGTCGTCAGTATCGAGGAGGGAGCACTGACAGAAGAAGATACGACGGATAGAATGATTCAGGAATGGAGCGCCTATGCGGTCAGTATTGCTATCATGGCTTTCATCATGACTTATTCCGGAATCATAGCTGAAGAAGTGGCCAACGAAAAAGGCACACGTATTATGGAAATCATCTTGTCCAGTGCGACAGCAACCAACCATTTCTTCGGCAAGCTGGTTGGGGTCATCATGGTGATGCTGACTCAGATCGCGATTTATGCAGCTGTAGGATTTGGAGCCTATCTGTACTTCAGAGACACTGATTTTGTACAGGGACTGATAGGTGAGATGGATATTATGGGCATGCTTCAGGAACTGCTGGGCTATACACTCATATTCTTTGTAGCAGGAGTGCTGATATATGTCATACTCGCAGCCTTCTTCGGCTCACTGGCTACTAAGATGGAAGACGTGAATAAAGCTGTCACTCCGATAGTCTTTATAGCTCTTGCCGGATTCTATGTCGGATTATTTGCTTTCACATCTCCTGAAAATACATTGGCCGTCGTATTCTCATATATTCCATTGTTTACGCCTTTCGTGATGCCGTTCAGGATCGCATCAGGGACTGTCGCGACAAGTGGAATCTGGCTGTCCATTGTAGGAACGGTCGGGTTTGCAGCATTGATTTCTGCTGTAGCTCTTGCCTTTTACCGCTCCAATGTCCTGGTTTATTCTGACACCAACATACTGGGTACAATCAAGCGATCCTGGAATATCATGCAGAGTAATAAGAAAGCAAGAAGACAAAGAGATGCGTGATTATAAAAAGGTACAATAAGTAGTGAGAAGAAGAGATTGTCCAGCTGGAAACTGGGCAATCCTTATTTATTTTAGCTTAATCAGTCGTTTAATCAAAATCAGAGCTTAATGTGAGAGGAGCTTCTACTGCTTGATTCACATAAAAAATTCTTCATTGTATATACTCTAGTAGAAGGTAGTCGATTAAAGTAGAAAGACTTGCTACTTCTCGAGTATTCCTGTAGTAATTAGAAATATAATGGTGTACAATGAGAAAGAGGTGAGAGAATTGTTAAAATACAGTGAGTTAACGGAAGAAGACAAACGCCATCGATATAAAATGCTCGTGGAATTACCGATATTTCTGGCCGGACTTATACTCAGCGCGTTTGACTTTGACTTCAGATATATCCTGACGATGGTGACAGGGATCATGGTTATTGAACTGATCATATTTGGTCTGATGGACATCAAGTTCAATTATTCTTTGAGCGAATTTATTACAGACATGGTCTATTTGTTTGTCATGAACTTCTTCGTTGTCCTGGTAGCCACCCCGGGCTTTCTGTATACACTGAATCAAGCTACAGCGCGGACTTATATTTTTACCAACATTATCGAGCTGATCGTCTCGTTTACTTTGCTGAATACAGCCTGGTACGTTTATATTATTCTCTCATGTAAAGTTAGAAAAAACCCGGCCCTCAAATGGAAATGGGATGTAACTGGAGCCTTTCATTCTGATGGCAGCCGCTTTACGGTTAAATAAAAAGTACAGAGACATCAGGACGACACGCAAGGTGATTGTCCGAATGATCTGTACTTTTATTTTTATATTATAAGATAAACATCAATAGTCCGGAGTAGAAGACCAGGCCGACCATAAATGAGGTCATGCCGCTTCCTTTACAGGCTGGAAGTTCATCTTTTAAAGCGTTGAGAATCAGTCCGCCTGCTACGAAAGCTTCCAGAAGGCCCATATACGTGTGAGAGATGTGGATTGTCAATCCGAGGAGCCATCCCAACAGCACGGACGCGACGAGAAGCTTTAGACCATATCGGTCGTACAGTTTTTCAAAGTGGTGACGCAGTACCCAGTCATTGGTCATGAAGTGGACACCAATAGCGAACAAGTAAAGCAGTGCAGTAAAGGTCGTTTCAAAACGCTGGTTGGATAGCAGGATACCGATAATGAAATTATAGAGAAAATATGACCCAATGTGAGCCCAGAAAATACCTGAAGTAGAAAAATCTCTTTTCGCCAGTTTCAGTCTTGATGATTTTAAAGCCAGCTCAAGAAAGTAAAAGACAACAATTCCCGCAAGCATGGAGCCGAAAATCAGGTGAGACGCATTCTGGGATGAAATATGAAAAGTCTCCATAATCTCATGTTCATACCCTTGAACGGTCGGGATCAAGTGAAAGAATACATAAGCTAGTGAAATTCCTCCAACAAAAGAGGTGAACTGGTTAACGGAAAATAGGCGCAATTTAAAATGTCTGGAGCTTAAATGAATAAATGAAAAGCCTAATGCAAGGAACAGACCGGTTAATGACATACTACAATCCTTCTTTCAATTAATTAGAACTATCTCTATAGCGAATTTATTATAGTCCTCAACCAGATCGTAGTCAACAAGTTTTCATGAAAGTTTCTGAAACTTTTCATAATTATTTCCGACGCGTTCAAAAATAGGAACAAGCCTTCTATTATGCTATTCTATTAATATAAAAATTAAGCAGCAAGACAAAGAAAAGAGGGATTGGATGATACCAATTAAAGTTAAACTGGCAAAAAACAATCGGATCGAATCAGAGCGACTGATTCTCAGACCGGTCACATTGAAAGATGCACCGGATATGTACGAATATGCCCAGGATGAAGAGACGACCTATTATGTTTTTGAAAGACATACGTCGCTTGAAAAGACGGAAGAAGCCATCACGGAGTATTTTCTGGAAGACCCGTTCGGAAAGTTCGGAATCGAGCTGAAGGGAACAGGAAAAATGATCGGTACAATTGATTTGAGAATCAAAAGCGAAGACAAAAGGGCCATCATTGGGTACACCTTGAACAAAGCGTTTCACGGAAAAGGGTATATGACGGAAGCCGCCCAGCGTGTATTGAAGTTAGGTTTCGAGACACTTGGACTCGACTGCATTGCCGCTTTGCATGACGAACGTAATGCCGTATCGGGGAAAGTAATGGAACGTCTTGGGATGAAGAAAGAAGGGACCCTTCGTCATGTCGGAAAATGGAAGCAGGGGGAATGGTTCAATGACGTCTACTATTCGATCCTTAGATCGGAATATGAGGAGCAGATCAGGGAACAAGATCAGTAAGGGGTATCATTTGCGAAAAGTGGCGCACTCTTTTTATACTTAAAGATAAGAATGCTTTAAGGAGGAGACGTATGCAGAAAATACGAAGTTTCCCAAAAGAAGCCGGCCTCGAGAATGGACTGAAGGTACTCAGAGAAGGGTACATGTATGCCCCGAACAGACACAAGATTTATAAAGCAGATGCGTTCGAAACACATTTACTGGGTGAAAAGGCAGTAGTTATTGGTGGAGAAGAAGCGGCTAAACTCTTTTATGACGAAGACAAATTTAAACGTGAAGGAGCTGCCCCTGAGCCTGCGAAAGCGACACTGCTCGGAAAAGGCGGGGTTCAGGGACTTGATGACGAAACGCATAGACATCGTAAAGCTTTCTTTATGGGACTGATGTCCAAAGAACGGATTGAAGTCTGGGCTAAACTTGTTGAGAAATACTTACTGAAAGAAACAAAGGAATGGATCAAGAAGGATTCGATCGTCTTCTATGAAGAAAGTCAGAAAATTCTCACACAAGCTGTCTGTGAATGGGCAGGAGTTCCTCTACCCGAAAAAGACGTGGAGAAGCGAACAAAACAGCTGGTCAGTATGTTCGAATCGCCAATGGCCGTCAGCACGCGTCATATAGAAGGACGAATTGGACGCAAGCAGGCCGAATCCTGGAACAAGGAACTGATTCAGCAGGTCAGAGACGGAGACTTGCATCCGAAAGAAGAGACTGCTCTTTACCAGATTTCATGGTTCAAGGATCTTGACGGTGAACTGCTCGACTTGAAGACAGCTGCCGTGGAACTGCTCAACGTTCTGCGTCCCTCAGTAGCGGTAGCCATCTACTTTGCCTTCACAGCGCTGAGCCTGCATCAGTTCCCTGAAATCAAGGATAAACTTAACGGAGACAATCCCTATTATCTGCATATGTTCATCCAGGAAATCAGACGGTATTACCCATTTTTCCCATTCAATGGGGCCATTACCAGAAAAGACTTTATCTGGGACGGATACCAGTTTGAAAAAGACACGCTCGTGATTCTGGACTTTTACGGTACAAATCATGATCCACGTATCTGGGATAATCCTGAAGCGTTTGATCCTGAACGTTTCAAAGACTGGCATACAAGTCCGACGGATCAGGTCCAGATGAAACTTGTGGCTCAAGGCGGAGGAGATTATAATACGGGTCACCGCTGCCCTGGAGAATGGAATACTGTTAGAGCCATGGAGATCGTTACGGACTACCTGATAAATAAAATCAGTTATGAGGTGCCGGAGCAGGATGTCGGATACAGCATGGTGAAGGTTCCGACTATTCCAAACAGTGGCATGAAACTGGAGAATATCGATTATATCGGATAAACGAAGCTGATATGTATCAGTAGATCGGAGCTGTACTATGAGAACACTCGGTAAGGCGCTGGTCCTTGTTCTGATCGGATTGATCGGAGGCATGGGCGGTCCGCTTAAAGAAGATTAAGTCAGACCGTCTTTGACTCTTGATTTATTAAAATAAATCAAGAGAAGAGGCACTACGTTGTGAAGATCGACAATGTAGTGTCTTTTTCGTATGTAATAGGAGATGGAAATTCATCTGAGATTGGCATTAAGGAAGGTGCTACGACCCGCTTAGAGGGTTTAGGAGAGGTGAGCTTGTCTTATGAAGCTTCTTAGAACCAACTGGGGAGAGAGCAAGCCGGTGAGTTGGTCACAAGAAGCGTCTTAGAACCAACTGAGTAGGAAGCAAGTCGGTGAGTGGGTCATAAGAAGCGTCTTAGAACCAACTCAAAAACTTTATAATGAAGAAATGACCGGTCATTTCTTTTCATTTCATCTTTCATTATTGTGCCCTTTACAGAACTATCAAGCGTGAAAGCCCACGGTTTTAATCGTGGGATGAGAGCGTACATTGAGATAAGTGCCTGCTTGGTTTGTCTTCTTTTTATTTTAAAATTAAGTATACATTTCTCTAGCCTTTCCGTTGACGGAGTGATATAATTAAATAAAAGAACATACGTTCGTTTTCAAGAGAGAGGTGAAGCGAGTGAAAAAAGAACAGACCGATACCTGTGTTAAAGTGCTCAAAGTAAAATTAAAGCCGACTAAAGAACAAGCAGCTGAATTGACCCGGCTATCCAAAGAGTATATTTATCACGCCAACCAGCTTGTCCAGCAGGCTGTATCAGATGGCC
>NZ_FNFK01000067.1 GCF_900101165.1 Alkalibacterium thalassium
CTTTCCAGTTTCTTTATATGTCGTCGTCCATTCATTTAAGAAATGATTATAGACAAAGCGAGCAGATCCGATTGTTTTGTTTATCTGCTCTTTCTGTTTTTCATTGGGGTAGAGACGAAATTTATACGCTTTATTATTGAACATACATTCCCCTCCTCTTTGTACTAAAAATACCCTAATGACGGGATTAAAGCAAGGGGAACAATGACTTTTGTGTGACGAGTTATTGCAGGAATAAGACTTATTTTTTACTTTTTTCGAAAATACTGTCGAGCAAGCTCGAGCGCCATTCATCACCCGCTTATAGAAGCGAGTGTCTTCTGTCGCAGTACGATAAAATACATTATCACAGGAAAGAAGCCAGCAGCTCTAAAAGAGTTCAGCTGGCTTCTTTTCTACTATATCAAACAGAGTATTTTGTACTCGTGAATATTTTTATTCAAACGCATCACGATGCTCGTCGAAAAACCTCTGATAGGCCCGGACATTCTCCAGATCCGTCCATTTTCTGACAGTTGCCGGCTCTGAGTCCAAATCGATTATTTTAGCACCTTGCATCGCCAGAAAGAACGGTGAATGGGTTGAAATAATAAACTGACAGTTGAAAAAACGGGCCGAGTCCTCAATATACTTTTTCAGCTCAAGCTGCCGTTCAGGGGACAGACTGTTTTCAGGCTCATCGAGCAGGTACAACCCGTTCTCTTCTATCTTATCTACAAAATACTTGAAGGCACTTTCCCCATTAGACTGTTCTCTTATATTATTCATCAAATTATCTCTAACAAATCGGGACTGCGTTTTTCTCCTGGTTTCATTCATCTTTTTCAGCTGCTCATAATCATCCAGAGACTTCAGCTGGAACTGGGCATATTTCGTTTCCAGATAATCCTCAAACATCTCTTCTCTTTTTTCATCAATGGCTTCATTAACCGACCGCAATGTCAGCACATAATCAAATACGTCATCACTAGTGATGATTCGCTTGAAATCCGGTTCGTCAGAGGCCGGCTCGATGCTGCAGTATGCAAGGTAGTCTTCAAAAAATGACGACTTGTTATACAAGGCATCGCGTTCTGCTCCAATCTTTTCAGCAATGACATTCAAAGCAGTCGTCTTCCCGGACCCGTTGCCGCCATAAAGAATCGTGATCGGCACACAGTCTATCCGTTCCAGCTGTTTATTGGACAGGACCTGAAAGGGATAAAAAGTCGTATAGACTTTGCGCTTGATCTCAATGAAAAAAGAAAACTCAGCTTCACTTGAAGGAAACGTTACTGCATGCAAAAACATAGATACACCTGCTCATTCTGTTGATTGATTAATCTTGTTCGATTACTTCGCGACTGTCATTCATCGTATGGGCGAGCGCACTGATTGTCTCTTCTCTGATTTCAGAAACATCAGTTTTGACTTTGGCTACTTTTCTGATGATCATTTTTTCGACAAGATTCATCGTATCGAAATGAAATTCTCCTCCGAAACACGCCCTCACTAGCGTAGCCCTTCGCAGCTCCTCCGGATAATTGGTCTCCAGCTGTTCTCTTAACGTATGCTCTTCCTGCATCCCACAGATGAAAAGACCCAGCCGGTGGAGTCATGACCTTTATTTTTTAGTGGTTAAACCTTATATAAGTCGAATGAATCAAATAGCAGATAAGGAAGCAGCATGACTCCCCATGAGATAATTCCTTCAGAAATGAAAATTGGCCAGCTGGATCCAGATTCCAGCAACCTGTCTGCATACATTCTTTCGCTGAGAACTGTTCCAATGATAGCCGCAATCCCAATACATAGCGGCCACCACAGCGCCCACTTTTTTAATGATAATTTGACGCAATCCCCTGGACTGACCCTCAATTTGTTGCTTCTAATTCTGTACCGCTTTACCTGAAGAACAGACTGTCGCCTATTCAAGTTAATGTGCTTTGTTTCTCCATTGGCAATTTTTCCAACGACATCGCCATCCAGCCTTAACGGAAAATGTGTGCCTTTCTCCCAGAAATGTTCCTGTCTGATTACTTTGACCTGCACTGTATCTCTCCTTTTTATGTAAGTATCAAATTAATTCTAATATTACAAGTTGTGCTTATTCCTTATACAGGATATATTTTTCAAATAATAAGTTGGGGATAACGATCAGAATACTGATTACCAATGCAATTATTCCACCAGTCAACCAGAGAGAGAACTCTTCCAGAACATTATGCAGGCGGAGCTGAGATATGATGAATAGACTAAGAAAAGTAATAAGTCCTGTGAAAACTGGTTCCCAGTATACCCACTTATTGAACTTAATTTTGACTGTGTCACCTGGACTGACCGTCAGCTTGTTGCTTCTTGTACCCTGATACTTAACCTGCAGCACGGACTGTTCTGTGTCCAAAGTGATTTCTTCAGTCGCTCCATTGCTGATCTTGCCGACTACCTCTCCATCCACTACCAGTTTCAATCTAGCCAGACTTGCATAGAAGCGATTCGGTCTGGTTACTTTGATTTTCATTTATTCAATCCTTCCGTGTCTCTTCCAGATAGTCTCACATGCTTACTGAAACTTATGATCCCTGTATTCTACCTTGTCATTATCGTTAAAAATAACGAAGGTATCAAAAAGCATTCTCGGTATCCCTGAGATGAACGCAGCCAAAGGTATAATCAGCAGAAAGAACCAGAATGGTCGCCCTTCAAATATACCCATTGACTGAAAATTATCATATGTAAACAATAATATCGTGAATATCACTGCCTGAACAAGTGGCATAATATAAGCCCACAGACTCGCTTCCGTATCAATTTGATCCCCATCAGATACTCTCAGCTTGTTACTTTTAGCGGTCAGCTGTTTCAGTTGAAGCACTGCTTCCTGTTTAGTCAGCTCAATGTCGACGGTCTCACCCCCGTTTATTTCCGCGACAACTGCCCCATCCAGCCTGACCTTCACTTTGCTGTTTCCTGTAAAATAACGTTTTGGTCTCGTCAATGTAACTTTCATCAGTCTTTCCTCTCGATTATATAATTTATTTCAGTCTTACTTATAATCTAATAAACACCATACTCAGTAAGAAGACTGGCAATTGCTAGTCCTAAAGCAATCAGAAACATAATAATTATGGTTATTCGCCCTTTGCGAGTGTAATCTGAACTTTGAACCCATGATACGGCTGCGATTTTTGCGGTGATTATTAACAAAAGGTCGCTAGAAGACTCATGATGAATCGTTCTTATAATCATTAGAAATAATATAGCAACCATGCCAAATATGTAACTGTATTTAAACGACTTTAAATCTTTCTTTATTTTTTCATTATCCAACAGAACACCTCTCATCAACATTGTTATATGACCTAATTGTAAAGATACTGGCGATGGTTTTCAATCGGATTAATGTATATTTTTTACTAATATTATCGTTCATTAATTGAAAACAATGATTCTCTTTTTAGTGTCCACTCAACTGGAATTTTGTTCCGAGTGGTCAATTATCTCTGATTTACTGCCTGCTCAGATAAAAAGTCAGCTTCACTTGTCCATAATCTGCGGTCTTTTGACCACTCATTTAAGATTTGTATTTGAGTGGTCATTAATCAGTAAATCACTGCCCAATCATAGACTGAACATGTTTGAGTGGGCAATAAAAGGCTAAAACCCACCCCTAGCTCCATCGATCAGCTTGAAGTAAAACTGTTAGTTTAAATAAAGAAATAGCCTTCCAGGGGTCTGGAAGGCTACCTTATTTTTCTTAAAGACTGAAGTCCAAGTCTGGTCCAAGGGGAACGATGCCTGTCGGATTGATATTCTTGTGACTGCGGAAGTAGTGTTCCTTGATATGTCTGAAGTTGATCGTATCCGAAACACCAGGCATATTGTAGAGTTCTCTTGTCAGGCGCCATAGATTATCGTAATCCACTAAACGTCTGATGTTACATTTGAAATGTGTATAGTAGACACTGTCGAATCGGACGAGTGTCGTAAAGAGTCTCAAGTCTGCTTCTGTCAACTGGTCACCTGTCAGATAACGTGTCTTTCCAAGACGCTCTTCCATTTCGTCCAGAGCTTCAAAAAGCTTTGTTACTTCTTCATTGTAGACATCCTGTTTAGTCGCGAAACCAGCTTTATAAACCCCGTTATTGATGGCCCCGTAAACTCTTTCATTGATGGAATCAATGTCGTCACGCAAGTTTTCAGGATAGTAGTCGCCTTCTTTGGCGCCAACTTCGTCAAAGGCTGAATTCAGCATACGCATGATTTCTGATGATTCATTATTGACGATTTTATCCTGCTTCAAGTCATAAAGAACAGGAACGGTCACTCGGCCGCTGTATTTCGGTTCCACATGAGTGTACACTTCATACAAGTAGTCCGCATCGATAAGCGGATCTTTAATGACCCCTTCATCGTCTTCAAAAGTCCAGCCGTGTTCAGCCATCAGTGGATGCACCACTGACACGGAAATCATGTCTTCAAGGCCTTTCAGTTTGCGCATGATCATGGTTCGGTTAGCCCATGGGCATGCATTTGAAATATATAAATGATAGCGCCCGGCTTCAGCCTTAAAGCCGCCTTCACCACTTGGTCCCGCGCTGCCATCCGCTGTCACCCAGTTTCTGAACTGTGACTCTTCTCGGATAAACCGCCCGTCATTTTTTTCCGTATCGTACCACTTGTCGTGCCACTTTCCATCTACTAATAATCCCATAATATCCTCCTTAGATGATTGCTTTCCAGTCAGCCAGCCATGATTTCAATCAGGTTGCCTTCAGGATCCTCAATAGCTGCTTCATAATAGCCGTCTCCAGTCGTTCGCGGACCGTTGAGCAGAGCATATCCGTCTGCCTGCAGTCTGTCTACCATCTTGTCGACGGCATCTTTGTCTCCGACAGATAGGGCCAGATGGGCATACCCGAAGCTTTCTGCCGCTTCTTTCGAAATATCCTCCCGATGCATCAGTTCCAGACGACTGCCTGATTCAAAGGTCAGAAAACATGAAGTAAACTGCTTCTTTGGATTATGATATTTTTCCCCACTATGCGCCTTGAAATACGTTTCGTAAAAAGTTCTCATCGTTTCCAGGTCTTTTGTCCACATGCCGACATGCTCGATTCTCACATTGATCCCTCGCTGACTGTTAGTATTCTTCACTACCCATTATAGTAAATGTTCCCAGTTTAAACTAATCATATGCTGTAACTCGCCTTCAATTAGAATGGATGAATCAAAATAAACACACAGGAAAAGACTCCTTAGCTCGATTCACAAAGGAGTCTTCTGATAAATATTGTTCACCTATCTTAAAATCCTGATGTCCATCCGCCGTCTGCGACAATGATCGTTCCGTTAACAAAACTAGATTCTTCAGAGGCTAAAAATACCGCAACATGTCCGATATCATCCGGTTTTCCAGAACGCGGGCTGAGGCCATGCGTCAATTGGGCCCTGCTGAAACCAAATTCGCTCATGTTGGTCATGGAAGATCCAATATTCGTTTCCACTGCACCAGGAGCTATCCCATTTACTCTGATTCCTTTTTCGGCATACATGAACGCTGTATTTTTAGTCAAGGCAGTTACCGCATGCTTGGAAGCACCATATGCAACTCCCGCATGTGCACCATTGAGGCCACCAGTCGAAATAGTATTGATGATCGTCCCTTTCCTGTCATTATCCAGCCAGTAATTAACTGCCTTTCGCATTGCCCTCATGACACCTTTTGTATTGACATCGAATACTTTATCCCAGCGTTCGTCAGAAATTTCCCCCACAGGCTCGAACCCATCCATGATTCCAGCATTGTTGACTAAAATATCTACTGTCCCGAACAGCTCAACTGCTTTATCGAACATAGAGTGAATATCATCAGCTTGCGACACATCCACTTTCATGGCTTCTGTCTTTCCGCCTTGACTATTCAGTGCATCCGATACCTCTTTTGCACCGTCACTATTAAAATCTGCCAGCAGAACGTTGGCTCCTTCTTTAACAAACAGCTCTGCAATTGCTTTTCCCATTCCTGATGCTGACCCAGTCACGATAGCTACTTTGTTGTCCAGTATTCCCATGATCGTTCCTCCTGTGTCTTTTATAGGTAAAACGCTTACACTAAGAATATGTGAAGCACTGTTCAAAGTCAAACATTTTTAGGAGAAAAGTATGGATCCCTACATTCGTGCTATAGATTTCTGCCTTTTTTCACTCGTCTAGTAATAAACCAGATCAGCCATCCGACAATGCCGATAACGATGATGAATGGGAGAGCGTAAATCAGGAAAATGACCAGGTCCTGCAAGATGTAGTAGAAGGCATAGAATGAGTCGACAATCGCATCCTGAATTCGTCTGAAGAATGAAATGCCATCCCCTCGTTCACCTGACAGACGCGGACGTTCCGTTACAGTAAGATAAACTGACGTATAATCAATCAGATCATCATAATAGTCCAGCTGAGACTGCAGACTTTCTCTTTCTGCAATGGTCTGACTTAGACTGTCTTCGATCTGAATAATTTCCTCAATCGTCTCGGCTCGATCCAGCAGCTCGTTCAGCCGTTCTTCCTTGTTCTCCAGAACCTGCACTCTGGCTTCGGTATCTCTATAGAACTGCGTGACATCTTCAGTTCCCATCTGCTCACTGATTTTTTGAGCCTGAACACCTTCCAAGTCATTCAAAAAAGCCGTCAGATGTTCTGTCGGGACGCGCAGGGTGTAATCGATCATTCTATACTGTCTGGATGCTCCCCCGCCCGGTGTATGGCTGGATTCATACGAATGTTCGATGAATGCATCGTGACGCGTGACCAATTCGCGAATATAAGTAACAGTCTCAGTGTACTCGACCGTTTCAAAGTCCATATTTGCCGTTCGAATGACTTTTTCTCCAATCAGCCGTTCACCTGAACTCTCCGGTGATTCCCCGATTTCTGCAGCCATTTCCATATCGGCCGAGTCTTCCGTCATCACGGTCCCTCCACCGTCATAGCCTGTCGATTCATCTCTCATATCCCCGTCGGATTCTGACGCACAGGCTGTCAAAAGGAAAACTGCCATAAGTAAAATACTCCGTTTTATCCTCATCTCTACTCACTCCTTATCTCTTATCTGATTATTTACACTCATCATACGCCTAAGTCTGTGAAAAAGATACAGGGTGATGAACATAATCCTATAACTGTTCATCACCCTGTGTGCTGGTTCATTATTAAAACTAAGTCAAAGTTTGTCTGATCGATCGACCAGGTTGATTATCTTTTCTGCTGCAGATTTTCCTGATCGTAGTGCACCTTCCATAAAGCCTGGAAAAGCCTCAGCCAGTTCTGTACTTGCAAAGACAGATAACTTAAAAGGCGTTCGAAGTTTATCAGGCGATTCCGGCAAGCCCGCCACATGCACCTGCGCACTGTATCCTCCCCCATAATATGGATGGTCGACCCAGATGCTTTCTCTGTAATCGAGATATTCCCTCACCTGTTCACCCAGCACATCTTCCATTCTGGCCAGCACAAACTGGTGACGCTCCTGTTCTGATTGGTCCACCCAGTCTTTCGCCAGATCTCCTCCTATAAAAGCAGTCAATCTTGGATAATCGCCTTGCTTTGAAGAGTCGGAAACACTCAGTCCATCGTAATCCCCATAGACGATCCCTTCGACAGGTACTGCTCTTCCGTCCATTTCATACTCATGCCAGAATGGCTGCTCATACGTAAGGGATACTTTAATGACTGACCCGTCGATATAGCTAGTTAGAAACGGCTCGTAATAGGTCTTCAGCTCTTTCTGAAACTTAATGCGGCTTCCGGCCGTTGGAGGAATCGCAAATATGACGGCTTTGGCATGATGACTCTTCCCATTGCTCGTATTTAATGTATATAGTCCATCTTCATACTCAACAGATTCAACTGGATGGTTGAACAAAATCTCTACTTTCAGCTGAGACGAAAGATAATCGACTACCTGTGTGAGCTGCCCGGATGCCTGATGTGTAAGGTCATCCAGTTCAGACGCGTACCGCTCAATCGTTTCGAGAAAGCTTTCGGCAAGAATGTGCTCGGTACTGACAGTTGATTCTTCAGTGAAAAAACTCTTGGCTATTGCTTCTTCCTGTTCGTTTTCTACCCAGTCTTCTATAGTCTGGGCAAGGGACAGACGCGTGTCAGTCTCGCTATGAACAATTTCTTCATCGACGGATTCGATGAACGCGCCAACGTCCGTCCGTGTTTTTGCGTGCAGATAGACACTGTCTGACTTTGAAACGGTACGCTTTAAATGCATCCCGCTTTCTTCAATTAGCCTAGTCAGCTCAGTCATATCCTTATTGACAAACTGTGCTCCCAGTTCCAGAGCATACTCTCCCTGCTCGTTACATCCTGAATAAACTTTTCCTCCGGCCCGGTCTGTTGCCTCAAGAATTTTGTAACTCAGTCCGCTGCCATCAACCACATGGGCGGCTGATAAACCAGCTAATCCCGCTCCAACAATAATGACTTCCACTGCTTCTGTTTCTCTACTCATTGTGTGACCTCCCGTAAAGCTTTCTGGCAAAGCATCATTCATAGTGATCATGATCTACCTATTCACCCTTATCTTAGCACACTCTTTTATTAAGGCCAGACTTTCTTTTATAATATATCCGAAAAGGAGAGAACGTTTATGACTAATCATGTCTATCTAAAGGCAGTTGAATCTGCCTGAGCAGATTCTTCATTCTTAAAGAGCTTTTCCTGCTTTTTGAGTCGAGTAATTCAAGCTATACTAGTCGTTATGCCTGTTTAGCTGCACCTTAGGAGAGTGCCATGCTGCTGAACTCACAGTAGTCTTGTTTTTACTTTTAGTTCCGACATTTTTTCTGGCGGGTAACTGTCATTAGATCCTTTTCAGCTGTAGTTTATTTCTTTCTGTCAATGACCCGGCACTAAAGTACCGGGCTTGTAACTCTAAGCGCAATAGTAAAAAACGCTTGATTCCAAGCTCCTATTTTAGGTTACTTCTCGTAAAGGACTACCCTTTACCCGCAGATTGACTTCTACGGCAATACACAGAATATATCATGTGTACCTTAATTTATTTCGACTTTCGTATAGCAGGGACGTTCGGTTCCGGATATCCACTCTGTTCCTAATTGCTGAATATTTATGGCAGCTACTCGGTCATCGTTTGATTTATAGGCACAATTTTTACAAAAGAAAGCATGTTCCCTGTTCAAGCGATTTTCCTTGTCTATAGTCCCGCATTTTGGACAGCGCTGGCTCGTATAGTGGGCATCCACTTTCAAGACTTCCGATTGATTCATTCGGGACTTGTAAGC
>NZ_FNFK01000048.1 GCF_900101165.1 Alkalibacterium thalassium
CCAAGCCATACAGCTTATGAGTAAATAGTCTCAACATTGTGACGGGAAGCATGCTTAATGAGTAGTCGAACTACAAGGAGGGGAAAGCTTCATCCCATTTAGAACCATCTTCCATCTAGTTCTATTTTACACAGAAACAGCACGGAATGACCAAGCGATAACCAAGATATTTAATGATCAAAGAACTAAAGTGAATGGAACATCAAAAGCGACTTTTTGAAATTTTTCTCCCCCATGGGGGAGAAAGCTCCATTCTTTCAAACAGTTAATCAATCAACTAAGTTAAGAACAATTCTTAACTACAAACTTATTATACGAGGAGGGGTAATGACAGTTTCTTGCTTATTCAGATATCTCAAATATAAGTAAAGACTTTTTAGTTATATCTTAGTTAGTCGTCAAGTAAGTAAGCTACAACTAGACCCCTTCTACTTGTAGCTTGTATTATTTCATGATTGATATCCTTCTCTTAGACCTCTCCTAATGGAAACTACCGCAGTATACTTTATCATAAGCTAGAACTAGACGTCTCCTAGCTTCACTTTATGTCTAATTTGATGGATCAATGTAGAAAGAGAGTCTTTCTACTTTTACTTCCGCTTGAGAATGCCTCTAAGAAGTAAAAGTAGAACTAGACTGCACAACTCACTGCTGAACGATATGTTGGCAGGAATGATTCTTCACCTCTCGACTATGTTCTCTCTGATATCCATGCTAAAATGATAAAAAGACCATAGAAATGCGCTGCCCCCTTACAGCAGCGCAAACAGATATTTCTTATATTTTATCTTCTGATAGCTATTGTTATCGTTGGAACGATCGGCTACTGGCTTCTTCTGAATATCAGTCTGATGGATGCCATCTATATGACTGTAATAACGGTGTCCACTGTCGGTTTTCAGGAAGTCGCTCCTATGACGGCTCAAGGCTGAGTCATAAAACGCTTATGGATGCCAATATCCCTGAACAGACAGCTCTGATCATCATTGCGGTCAAGGAAAATGACAATGCGACGGACGGAATCCTGTTCAATCTGACAAAAGAGTATCTACTCAAACCAGGTCAGACACTGATTGTCTTAGGAGAAGACGCTCACCTGAACAAGCTTAAGAAATTAGTAGAAAACTGAATACTTTAAATGACCACTGGTAGATTTTATCAAAACAAAAGACGAGCCGCTTTTCTCATCAATAGAAAGGCCGCTCGTCTTTTGTAGTCGTTCATAAAATCAAAGATATAGCTGGTATCCAGCCTTATTTCACTTCGTGCAGAAATTACTTAACTATCTTTTTCATCTTTTTCGATTTCAACTGTTTTTGCCTTGTAGGCGTCCACTGGTGTTCCGTCAGAATCTTCATCAAAAATAAAGGATCCGTTGCTGTAACGGTCACTGTAGGAATAGTCTTTCGGCACGAGAAGCTGTCTGGTATTCTTGTCCGTCACGATCGTCCATTCATTCTGATCGTCATCTACATCGATTACAAGAGACACTCGATGAGGTTTGTTCTTCAGTTCTCTTAGAACCAGCAGTCCCCTCTTCGCTCTGGAAATCAGGTCGAAATCTTTCGCATTCATTTTCTTGACTGCACCTCTATGTGTTACCAGCATGATGCTCTTGTTCCCTTCTTCAGGATTGAACACGATTCCGTTTACCACATGATCAGTTTTCTTCAAATTGATCGATTTTACTCCACTAGCTCCGGCACCTACTGTAGACACTTCCGTTAAATTATAACGTAAGCCGAATCCAAGGTGAGTAATCAGGAAGACGTCCAGTTTATTGTCATCGTCAATTAAATAGACGGACAGACATTCGTCAGTTGCTGATTTTAGTTTGACTGCTGTAGCAGACCGCGAGCGGTAAGTTCGTTTTGGTTCGTATTCAGATACTAAGGTCTGCTTGATGTAGCCTTCCTTGGTGATAAAGACGAAACGCTGCTTGTCGCTGAAGTCATCCAGTCCGTAGGCTGCAATGATTTTCTCGTTTGGTTCCAGGGCTATGCTTTGAGAAATGTGATGGCCGAGATCTTTCCATTTGATATCTGGAATTTCATGGACTGGTCGGTTGATCACGTTCCCTCTGGAAGTAAACAGGACAACCTGCTCGAGCGTCGACATCTTCTCTGTAAAGAGCGAGTAGTCTCCTTCTTTCAGTCCAATTTCTTCGGGAGTAGATGCCCCGTAAGATCTCAGACTGGTTCTCTTAAGGTAGCCATCTCTGGTGACAGAAACTATCACTTCTTCTTCAGCAATCAGCACTTCTTTTTCTACTTTTAATTCTTCAATTTCTTCTTCAATGACTGTTTTACGGTCCTGGGCATAAGTCTTACCGATTTCCTTCAATTCTTTTCGAATGACGTTGTTCAGTGTCTTTTCGTCAGTCAGGATCTTATTGTATTCATCGATCCGGGTATTCAGTTCTTCTGCCTCTTTCTGCAACTGTGTGATATCTGTATTAGTCAGGCGGTAAAGCTGCAGACTGACAATCGCCTCTGCCTGCATGGCAGTAAAATCATAGGCTTTGATGATATTGTCCTTGGCATCAGCTTTGTTGGCACTCTGACGGATCGTCTTGATCACCTGGTCTAGAATGGAAATAGCCTTGATCAGACCTTCAACGATGTGGGCCCGTTTCTTATCTTTGCTTAACAGGAATTTCGTACGTTTAATAATGACATCACGCTTATGCTTCAGATAGGCATTCAGTATTTCTCTAATGCCAACTTGTTGAGGCCGTCTGTCACTGATGGCAATCATATTCAAGTTATAGGAGACCTGAAGATCTGTGTTCTTGAACAAATAAGTCAGGATTCCCGCTGCTGGTGTATCTTTTTTCAGCTCGATTACGATACGCAGGCCAGTACGGTCCGTTTCATCTCTGACGTCAGCTATGCCTTCAATTTTTTTATTCAAACGTATCTCGTCCATTTTACGCACAAGGGTCGCTTTGTTGACTTCATACGGGATCTCTGTAATGACGATTTGTTCTTTTCCGCCTCTCAAAGACTCGATTTCAGTCTTGCTTCTGACGGCTATTTTCCCCTTGCCAATCTTATAAGCAGACTTAAGCCCCTTGACACCTTGAATAATGCCTCCAGTCGGAAAATCAGGGCCTTTGATGAAGTCCATCAACTTATCTATTGATGCATTAGGATGAGACACCAGATACACGCAGGCATCGATCACTTCTTTGAGATTATGTGGCGGGATGTCCGTCGCGTAACCTGCAGAAATCCCTGTTGCTCCATTAACCAGGAGATTTGGAAAACGAGCTGGAAGAACAGTTGGCTCGTTCGTCGTATCATCGAAGTTGAGTACCAGTTCGACCGTTTCCTTATCGATATCCTTAAGCAGTTCAGAGGCGATTTTAGACAGTCTCGCTTCCGTGTAACGCATAGCTGCAGGCGGATCGCCATCCATGCTTCCGTTGTTCCCATGCATATCGATAAGTGGCGTCTTCATCTTCCAGTCCTGACTCATCCTTACCATTGCTTCATATACACTGCTGTCGCCGTGCGGGTGGAAGTTACCGATGACGTTACCGACAGTCTTGGCAGATTTTCTGAACCCTTTATCCTGAGTGTTGCCTTCAGAAAACATGGCGTAAAGGATACGTCTCTGAACAGGTTTAAGTCCGTCTCTGATATCCGGAAGGGCCCGTTCCTGAATAATATATTTTGAGTACCGGCCGAACCGGTCACCCATGACCTCTTCCAAGGTTAGTTCTTGTACTTCTGCTCGATCTTTTGTCATGTCAGTCATTCAAACCTTTCTTGCTATTGGATTGGATTTTCGAGTTCATCCATAACCTCGTTCGTTTCGAGAATGCTTCCTTCTTCTTCCAGAGAAAACTCGACATTGTCTTCGATCCATTTTCTTCTCGGATCGACTTTATTCCCCATCAGAACAGACACGCGGCGTTCTGCCTGGGCGAGATCGTCGATCGTTACTCTGATCAGCGTTCGGGTAGAGGGATCCATCGTGGTTTCCCACAACTGGTCGGCATTCATTTCTCCCAGTCCTTTATATCGCTGGATCATGTAGTTCTTGCCAAATGACTTCAGCAGCTTGTCCAGTTCTTCATCAGTCCAGGCATATTCGATAACTTCACTCTTCCCTTTACCTTTAGATACTTTGTAAAGAGGAGGAAGTGCAAGATAGACTTTTCCTGCTTCGATCAGTGGTCTCATGTACCGATAGAAGAATGTCAGAAGCAGCACCTGAATGTGGGCACCGTCCGTATCAGCATCTGTCATGATCACGATCTTGTCATAGTTGCAGTCCTTCAAATCGAATTCGGGACCGACACCAGCGCCGATCGTATAGATCATTGTACTGATTTCTTCGTTCTTCAGAATGTCCTGCATATTTGCTTTTTCAGTATTGATGACTTTCCCTCTAAGTGGCAGTATGGCCTGGAACTTTCTGTCCCGTCCCTGTTTGGCTGAACCACCCGCTGAGTCTCCCTCAACCAAATAAAGTTCATTTTTGCTGGCGTCTCTGCTTTGGGCAGGAGTCAGTTTCCCGGACAGTAGGGTCTCTTTGCGTTTGCGCTTTTTGCCGTTTCTGGAGTCTTCCTTGGCTTTTCTGGCGGCTTCCCTAGCCTCTCTAGCCTTAATGGCTTTACGCACGATCTGCTGGCTCATTTCGCCGTTTTCAGCCAGATAGAAGTTGAACTGCTCAGAGATAACTGTATCGCAGGCGGTACGGGCTTCTGTGGTTCCCAGTTTACCCTTCGTCTGCCCTTCGAACTGAAGCAGATTCTCAGGAATACGCACAGAAAGAATGATAGCGATTCCTTCTCTGACATCCGTTCCTTCCAGATTCTTGTCTTTTTCTTTCAGCAAACCGACTCGTCTGGCATACTCATTGAAAGTCTTGGTGATTGCTGATTTTGCACCGATTTCATGGGTTCCGCCATCCTTTGTACGGACATTATTGACAAAGCTAAGAACGTTCTCAGAATAGCCATCGTTATACTGAAAGGCACATTCCACTTCAATCCCGTTGTATTCGCCATCAAAGTAGGCAATCGGCGTCAAGGTGTCTTTTTCTTCATTTAAATAATGAACGAACTCTTTGATTCCTTCTTCATAATGAAAAGTCTCCTGAGCATCTTTGCGTTCATCTGTGATTGAAATCGTCATGCCTTTCAGCAGAAAGGCAGATTCTCTAAGCCGTTCACTCAACAGGCTGAACGAATAGTCAGTGGTAGAAAAGATAGCAGGATCTGGTTTAAAGTGGACAGTCGTTCCTGTTTCTTTTTTGCCGGCTTTCTTTTTCGTCAGTTTACCTTTCGGCTTGCCGCCATTTTCGAAACGCTGAGTGTATTCAAATCCGTCGCGACTGACAGTGACCGTCAACCATTCTGACAGTGCATTGACGACTGATGCACCTACGCCGTGCAGGCCTCCTGAAGTCTTGTAACCGCCATCCTGACCGAACTTTCCTCCAGCATGCAGGACAGTGAAGATGACCTGGATAGACGGAACGCCAGACTGATGCATCCCAGTCGGCATACCTCGTCCGTTGTCTTTTACGGTTATGCTGTTATCTTTATGAATAGTGATGTCGATCTCCGACCCGTAACCGGCCAGGACCTCATCAACGGAATTATCAACGATCTCATAGACCAGATGATGTAACCCTCTTGAATCGGTCGACCCGATATACATACCCGGACGTTTTCTTACCGCATCCAGGCCTTCCAGTACTTGAATTGCATTATCATCGTATTTGTTCATTGCCATTCCTTACAGTCTCCTTTATGCATTCGCTTACTGCTGGTAAAACATGCGTGGCTCCAGACTCATTATACTTTTCGAATGGAAAAGTACAAGCATTATTAATATTACCATACCTGAGGCATTTTTTGTAAAAAACATTTGTTCCTGTTACGTCCAAACTTCCTTCACTGAGCTTGTTTCATTGAACTACACCCACTTTCGCTCACGCTTAGAAGTGGGAGATTCCTGGGAACAAAGTAGACTTGATACGCCTTTTCTAGAGTATCAGCGGTTGCTTTTATTTACCAGGCTAACCCCGTAGTCCCTACGGTTAGTTACGTTAAACAGGCTGTATCAGTGTTTTAAGCCCTTCGTTTAGAATGTTGATGCTCGCATTGATATCTCGGTCATGATGCACGCCGCATGCCGGGCACAGCCATTCTCTGATGATGAGAGGTTTTTTTCCATCGATATGCCCGCATGCTGAACACAACTGACTGGAAGGAAACCATTGACTGACTTTGATCAGAGAGCGGTTATGCCATTCAGCTTTGTAAGTGAGCTTGTCGACAAAGGCAGACCAAGAGACGTCTGAAATCTGCTTAGCTAACTTCCGGTTCTTTTTCATTCCTTGAATATCAAGGGCTTCAATACAGATCACATCGTGGTTTTTGATGAGCGTTGTACTAAGCTTGTTCAAGAAATCTTGTCGTTGATTCGCTACTTTTTCGTAAAGTCCAGCGACTTTAAGGCGTTGCTTTTGATAATTCTTGGCAGCCGTCAACTCTTTGCCGTCTTTCTTTGCCTGGTCATAGCGACGGGAGAGTTTGCGCTGTTCACTTTTAAGAGTGGCTTCCATTTTAGATGTAAAGCGATGATTGTCTTCTTTAACTCCAGTAGACAGAACCGCAAAATCAGTGATCCCTAGATCAATGCCGATAGCCGCACCCGATTTTGTTTCCGCTATCATTTCAACTTGACAAACAACCGAAACAAAGTACTTTCCCGTCGGGGTTTTGCTTATAATCGCACGCTGAATGGTGCCCTTGACGTCTTTACTTTTGGCAAAGCGCACCCAGCCTAACTTAGGGAGTTTGATTTTATTCCCTAACACCACAATATTGTCATTCGTCCATTTTGTTGTATACGATTGACGGCCGTGGGTCTTCCGTTTAAATGCAGGGTAGCCTTTTTTCTTCTGGAAAAACCCGTCAAAGGCATCTGACAAGTGTTCCAGAGCGGCCTGGAGGGCGATACTATCCGGTTCTTTAAGCCACAACGTGTTTGACTGTTTTTTTAGTTGAGTCAAAGCAGCGGAACATTTAGTGTACGATAAGCCCTTCCCGGTTTCTTTGTATGCCGTCGTCCATTCATTTAAAAAATGATTGTAGACAAAGCGAGCGGATCCGATTGTTTTGTGTATGTGTGCTTTCTGTTTTTCATTGGGGTAGAGACGATATTTATAGGCTTTACACCTGAACATACATTCCCCTCCTCTTTAAGTTAAGATTACCTTAAAGAGAGCTTTAAATCAAGGGGAACACATCTCTTTATGTGACGAGTAACTGCAGGAAGAGGTCTGTTTTTTACAAAAAAACAGTTGAGCATGCTCAAGCGTCATTCATCACCCGCTTATAGAAGCGGATGTCTTCTGTCGCAACACAATAAAATCTTCTGTTGATTGGTCTCTGGACATGGTAAAATAATTTCTAGTGCAGGACATGAGGAGGAAATAAGTTGAGTAACATACTCATTATCGTAATTGCCTATCTTCTGGGGTCCATCCCGTCAGGTGTATGGGTCGGCAAGCTATTCTTTAAAATTGACATCCGTGAACACGGAAGCGGAAATATGGGAACAACAAATACGTTTCGTGTCCTTGGAGTAAAAGCCGGGACAATCGTAATGATCCTTGATATCGCCAAAGGAACGATAGCTGCTCTCTTACCGGTCTGGCTGGGGCTGGAACTTCATCCAATGATCACCGGTATCTTTGCAGTACTTGGTCACGTCTACCCTATCTTTGCTGGATTCAAGGGTGGCAAGGCCGTAGCGACGACTGCCGGTATCGCATTAGGCGCTCAGCCATTGTTTGTAGTGATCCTAATTGGCTTGTGGGCAGGTATACTGTACCTTTCCAGCATGGTCAGCCTGGCGAGCATCATCACCTTAGTGGTTGCTGCAGCGGCTTCACTGTTTATCGGAGACTGGATTTTTGCAGTAATCGTCTGGGTAGCCATGGTTATTATCGTAGTCAGACACCGCTCAAATATTGAACGCATCAGAAAAGGCGAAGAAAACCGTGTGCCGTTCGGTCGTAACGGTTCAAAAAAATCTAAAAACAATTAGGACGCCAGTGTTCGTAAGCTAGGACATGCAGCCTATATACTAAACCGGTCAGACAGGTGAAATCCCTCTGACCGGTTTTCTTTTTTGAGCTGTTTAAGTTTTTCAGAAGATGTGCGATTCGCTCGGCGAATCGTTTCATTATTAGATTCAAGATCTCTGTTCTTGACTGGAGATGATCGATGGATTGTCAATTAGTCTAAAGATTCTATCGATGCTCGGCTAGCTACAGTAGCGGATGGCTTGAACTGGGACTCATGCCGTTAGAACCGGTATACTTATACTTAAGACTGGCTGACCGGCAGTAAACTATCACTGGACCTCTTCTAGTTATAGTTTAAAGGTGTCAGACGAATTAAATTGCTATTAGAGGCCTTCTAGTTGGAGATTTGATTAAATAATCAACCTAAGATGCTGTTAAACATCTTCTCGTTATAGTTCAGTCGGTTAATAGGATTCGGAGATTCAGTTAGGGTCCGCTCTAATTGTAGTTCAGCAAGGAGATTACCTGTTAAACGATCACTAAGACACGATTAATCTTCATAAGATAATAATTAACTGAAAAAAAGCATTGAAGCTGCCGGACTTTCCGAACAGCTTCAATGCTTTTTTCTCACTACTTACCCTTATAGAAGCGATTAATCGACTTGTTATAGGATATAACGGCTTAGATCCTTGTTCTCGACGATATGGCCGATTTTATCTTCTACATATTTCTCAGTGATCTTGACTTCACCCATGCTCATGTCCGGTGATTCGAACAGGAGGTCTTCAAGCAGGCGTTCCAGAATCGTATGCAGGCGGCGTGCTCCGATATTGTCTGTTGATTCGTTCACTTCAAAGGCAATATCGGCGATCTTTTCAATCGCATCCATTGTAAACACCACATCGATATTCTCTGTACCTAACAGTTGACGGTACTGCTTGATCAGTGCATTCTGAGGCTCGGTCAGGATCTTGACGAAATCTTCATTAGTCAGATCGTTCAGCTCGACACGGATCGGGAAACGTCCCTGCAGTTCAGGAATCAAGTCGCTTGGCTTGGACAGATGGAAAGCTCCAGAACCGATGAAGAGGATATGGTCAGTGTTAACTGTTCCATATTTTGTACGGACACTTGATCCTTCAACGATTGGAAGGATATCTCGCTGTACGCCTTCTCTAGATACCTGGCCACTGTTCTGCTGACCTTTGGACGTAATTTTGTCGATCTCATCAATAAAGATGATGCCGCTGTTTTCTGTCAGGTGAACCGCGTCTGCATTAATGTCTTCCTGATTGATCAGCTTGTCCGCTTCTTCTTCAGTGAAGATCTTCACTGCTTCCTTCACTGTAACCTTACGCTTGACTTTCTTCGTTGGTGTAAGTGCTCCAAATGCCTCAGACAAGTCGATTCCCATGGATTCCATCGGTGCACTCATTGGATTGTTAGGCGTTTTTTTCTTTTCTTCGATCTTGATCTCTACTTCACGGCTATCCAGCATTCCTCTAGAAATCTGTTCCTTCAGTTCATCACGTTTGGAAGAGATTTCTGAAGTGACGGTCTCCTCTTCGTCTTCCTGGTTATGAGGAAACTGGTTAGGGTCCATGCCCATACCTCTGAACATGCCGGCAAGAGGATTATTGTCATACGCACTCTTTTCTTTCTTGATGCCCGGTGCCAATACTTTAGCAACACGGTCAATTGCTCTTTTTTCAGCACGTCCTTTAACATTCTTGCGGTATTCCTCTTTGACAAGCTGAACGGCAGATTCAGTCAGGTCGCGAACCATGGATTCGACGTCGCGGCCGATATAACCCACTTCTGTAAACTTAGTCGCTTCAACTTTGATAAACGGTGCATCCACAATCGCAGCCAGACGTCTGGCAATTTCAGTTTTACCTATACCGGTAGCACCGATCATCAGAATATTTTTAGGGGTGATTTCTTTCTGCATGTCGTCATCCAGCTTCAGGCGACGGTAGCGATTACGCAGGGCAACAGCTACGGCTTTTTTAGCATCATTCTGTCCGACGATGTATTCATCCAGGCGACTTACGATTTCTCTAGGGGTTAAATCTTTTCTTGTTCTCATATTGTCCGTCTCCTTACAGTTTTTCCGTTACGATATTATGGTTGGTATAAACGCAGATATCTGCTGCAATTGTCAGGCTGTCTTTGGCAATCGTTTCAGCAGACAGACCATCACCGTATTTTTTCAGTGCACGAGCAGCTGAAAGGGCAAAGTTCCCTCCTGAACCAATTCCTAGAATGCCATCGTCAGGCTGGATTACTTCTCCATTACCTGAAATAAGCAGCATCTGTTCTTTGTTCATGACAATAAGAAGAGCTTCAAGATTCTTCATCATCTTGTCGGTACGCCACTCCTGTGCCAGTTCAACAGCAGCACGCATCAGGTGACCATTATACTGATTCAGATAGCCCTCGAACTTTTCTTCAAGAGTAAAGGCATCTGCCACACTGCCTGCAAATCCAACGAGAACTTCGTTGTTATAAATTTTTCGAACTTTACGTGCTTTGCCTTTCATCACAACTTGTTCACCCATTGTGACTTGACCATCTCCAGCCATTGCGCATTCACCATTATGCTGGATTGCAAGAATCGTTGTTGCATGAAATTGTGTCATGTTCAAACCTCCGTATTTATCTTTCTTTACTTTTTGATTTCTCGTCGTTCCACTAACCAATGTATAACCTTTTCTTTCCATTGTAAAGAGCAAGATGCTGAAAGGTCTAACCTGTCTGATTAGGTAAGGCACTTTATAAGAATGATTCATCAGGCTCTAGGATGGAAGGCATTGTAATCTTTCTGCAGGTGTTCAGTCGTTACATGCGTATACACTTGAGTAGACGACAGACTTTTATGCCCCAGAAGCTCCTGTACAGTTCGAATATCCGCTCCATTGTTGAGCAGATGAGTAGCAAAGGTATGCCTCAGCATGTGAGGGGAAATTTTGTTCGTCAGACTGCTTTCCTTAATCAGCTGGGTCAGGACAAAATGAATCCCGTTTTGTGTAATCGGCTCACCATGATGATTGACGAAAAGATGATCATGTGTTTTATTGTACCGGGTCATCAGTACCTCACGTCCACTGACCAGATAGGCTTTCATTGCTTCACCGGCATAATGTCCAAATGGGATATAGCGTTCTCTGTTTCCTTTTCCTTTAACAAAGAGCATGCCCATGGTGAAGTCCACGTCATCTACTTGAATCCCCTGACATTCACTGACACGAATCCCCGTTCCATACAGCAGTTCCAGAAGCGCCTGATTCCTGTAGTCAAGTGGTGTATCTCCTTCTGCAGCCTTGAACAGCGCATCCATTTCCTTCTCATAGAAAAAGGTCGGCAGTCTGGATCCCCTTTTCTTCACGTGTAGATATGAGAAGGGATTGTCACTGACAATTTCGTTATTTAAAAGAAACTGATAAAATGCGCGAAGACTGGAGATCTTACGTGAAATGGAAGCTCTCGAGTATTTTCTGTCTGTCAGGTAGCTCAAATAAATCCGGGCATCCGACAGTTCTACAGCTAGAAGGTCCGCTTCACCTGTTTCACTTAGGAACACAGTAAATGCTTTAATGTCATCGATATAAGCCTGATTAGTATGTTCCGAATAGTGTCTTTCATTGTTCAAGTAATCTGAAAACAGATTCAGCCATTTTTTTGTCATGTCTCTTCACCCTCCTCTCTACCTATTTTAACACATTGTGGGCCAATGCGCATGAAGCTCTAACGCCTTTGTTTAGATTCAGATGTCCCTCCCATACGTCAGATAATTACTGTAAATAAGCATATTTAATTGATAAAAAGACCGCCCAGGATCTGATATCAGATCTGAACGGCCTTAAATAGGTGAGTTTATCTATTTATTTCTGCGGCGCTTCTTCGTAATCACAATTTGAACATTTGACCTGACTTTGCTTCTTGGTGTTCTTTTCAACAAGATAGTGGTCACATTTCGGACAGTCACGACCGATGGGTTTATCCCATGACGTGAAGTCACAATCAGGGTAGTGTTCGCAGCCATAGAAAATTCGGCTCTTCTTGGATTTACGTTCAACTACTTCACCTTTTTTACACTTCGGACAAGTCACACCGAGTTTTTTCACAATCGGTTTCGTGTTACGGCAGTCAGGGAAATTCGAGCAGGCATAGAACTTGCCGTATCGTCCCATTTTTATGACCATAGGTGAGCCGCATTTTTCGCAGTCAAACCCGGCTGGCTCATCTTCGATTTCAACTTCTTCCAGCTCTTTTTCTGCACGAGTGACTTCTTCTTTAAACGGACGATAGAACTGATCAATGACTTCAATCCATTCCTTTTTCCCTTCCTCGATGGCATCAAGATCTTTTTCCATATCTGCTGTAAAGTTCACGTCGACAATATTAGGGAAAAATTCTCCGATGATCTGATTGACAATATCGCCTAACTCAGTCGGTTCGAATCGTTTGTTCTTCAACGTGACATAATATCTGCGCTGAATCGTTTCAAGTGTCGGTGCATAGGTGGACGGTCTGCCCACTCCGTTTTCTTCCAGGGTCTTGATCAGTGTCGCTTCACTGTAGCGTGCAGGCGGCTGAGTGAAGTGTTGATTCGGCTCCAGAGAGTCCAGTTTAACTGAATCGCCTTCCTCCAGTTCCGGCAGCATGTTGTCTTTTTCTTTCTTGCTCTCAGAGTAGACCATCTGATACCCTTTGAATTTCACTTTTGATCCATTCGCACGGAACATGACGTCATTTTGCTCGATATCGACACGCATCGTATCGTAAACAGCAGGTTTCATCTGACTGGCAATAAATCTGGACCAGATCAGCTGATACAGCTTATACTGGTCTTTACTTAAATACTGCTTGATGTCTTCAGGTTTTCTTGAGGCACTAGTTGGACGGATCGCTTCGTGCGCATCCTGAGCCCCACTTTTATTCTGCTGTTTTTTCGGCTTGGACGCCGCATATTCTTCTCCGAACTCACTGACGATCAGTTCATTGGCTTCAGCTTTTGCTGTTTCTGACAGACGAGTTGAATCTGTACGCATATATGTGATCAGACCGACAGCTCCGCCTCTCCCTAAAGAGATTCCTTCATACAGCTGCTGGGCGACCATCATCGTTTTACGAGTCCTAAAATTGATCTTGCCGGCAGCTTCCTGCTGGAGACTACTGGTTGTAAAAGCAGGATGTGGGTTACGTCGGCGTTCTTTTCTGACGACTTTTTTGACGTCGAACTCACCGGACTGGTCTAATTTTTCAAGTACAGCTTGGACTGCCTCATTATTCGGCAGTTCTGCTTTTTTACCATTCAAGCCGTAGTAATTGGCCTTGAATTTACTTCTTTTCTTCAAAAAATTGGCTTCCAGAGACCAGTACTCTTCAGGTTTGAAATCTTTAATTTCCTTTTCACGGTCACAGATCATTTTCAGAGCAACCGACTGGACACGCCCGGCACTCAGTCCACGTTTGACTTTCTTCCATAGAAGAGGGCTGATGTGGTATCCTACGATCCGGTCAAGGACACGTCTGGCCTGTTGAGCGTCAATCAGGTTTTCATCCAGATGACGCGGGTTCTTCAGAGCATTCTTCACGGCATCTTTAGTGATCTCGTTAAATACCACTCTATTTTCCTCTTCATTATTCAAGTCCAGCAGAAAACTCAGATGCCAGGCAATCGCTTCACCTTCGCGGTCCGGGTCGGCTGCGAGAAAGACTTTTTCCGCTTTTTTAGCGTGCTTCTTCAGTTCCTTGATGACCGGTCCTTTTCCGCGAATCGTGATGTAGTCCGGCTGGTAGTCATTCTCGAAATCGACACCCATCCGACTTTTCGGCAGATCGCGTACATGCCCTAGACTGGCAACGACTTTATAATTTCGTCCTAAATATTTTTCTATAGTTTTAGCTTTAGCAGGTGATTCGACGATCACCAGATATTTGAAAGCCATACTGATGGCTCCTCCCTTTTGTGTTCCATTTTTACAAGGTATTCAAGTAACTGCACGACTTAGTGTCTTCACAATCAAAGAATCGTTTACCATCATATGTCATCTTAAATGGATTTGTCAACTTAGAATATTAAAAATTGTAATTTTTTTCACTAATAGGTGTCCCACTCTTCTAAAATATCTGAACTTTTCAGACAGGAAATAGCACCACTTCTGATCAGCTCATTGCATCCGACAGACAGCTCACTCAGTACAGATCCGGGCACTGCAAACACATCCCTTCCCTCTTCAAGGGCCAGTCGTGCAGTGATCAGACTACCACTTCTACTTTTCGCTTCAACTACGAGAATTCCTCTGGAGAGCCCGGCGATAATACGGTTACGTGCCGGAAAATGGTATTTCCTTGGAGGCGTGCCGAACGGATACTCACTGATCACCAGCTGCTCTTCTCCCATCTTATTCTGTACTGTCCGGTTATTTGCAGGATAAGCGCGATCCAGACCTGTTCCCACAACGCCGACCGTTTTTCCGTTGGCTGTCATAGTCAAACTGTGTGCAGCAACGTCCACACCTTTTGCGAGGCCACTGACGACAGTGATTCCTGCCTTGCTTAAGTCGGGAATCAGTATCTCGAGAACTCTTGAAGCATAAGCCGTACTGTCTCTAGCTCCTACTATTCCAAGTAATCTACCGGATAGGAGTGATCTGTCCCCTTTACAGAAAAGGACAAGTGGCGGGTCAAAGATCTCTTTTAGATTATAGGGATAGTCGGATGATAGTATAGAGAGTAAATAAACCGATGAGGCTTTATAGCGGTCATTTAGTTGCATTATAGGCAAATCCCTGGCATAACGCAAAAATGAAGCTCGTTTGTTCTCTGACACCGTCCGTCTTTTCTTCCCTACCCATTCAAATTTATTCAGTTCCGGTATCCTTTCAGCTGCCAGCTGCCATTTCTCTGACAAGGTGAGAAATGGGCAATGTGCCAGACTGAATAACAGACGGTCTTTCGGATCAATTATCATTTATCTTCCTCCAATAAAAAAAGTTTCTATCTATCTCATTGATGAAATAGATAAAAACTCATGAAAAAAGTTGGAATAAAGTGAACTACCCACCACTTAAATCCTTTGGATTTTGAAGTGGGGGCTTCCTACGAACTCCATTCTTGTCTGCACAGACTTCATACAGACAGAGGAATCGGATAGGGGTAGGCTCAAAAAGCAGTCCCTGCCTCATTGATTTTCTTTTACTTGGCCAATGCCAAGAGGTTTTTGCTGGCATTGATATCTCTGTCAAGGTATTCCCCGCATGTCGGGCAGTCCCACTCCCGGATATTGAGCGGCTTCTTGCCGTCTCGGTGTCCGCAACTCGAACAAACCTGACTAGACGGATAGAATCGGTCTGCTTTGATAAGTGTCCGTCCTT
>NZ_FNFK01000024.1 GCF_900101165.1 Alkalibacterium thalassium
TCCAATGAACGAGCGATGTTTGATAACAACGTACTTTGAGATTTAGACATCCCAAATAAAATATCGCTGTAGAATTTCTTTCTTGGTTTCGGGAGACCTTTGGTCAACTTATCCGCATAAGTAAATATATTTCGTTTTGTTTGGTAGATTTCTGTAGAATTCATGGTAAAATAACCTCAGTTCCTGTTCTGTTTTTTTGTTTTGTGGTGAATCAATTATAACACGCAACAGGGTGCATTTTGTCCACAGATTTTTGCTGTGGACAGTCAAAAAGCTCGAGGCTTCCATGTTTTCCACATGTGAATCCCTCGAGCTTTTGGTATATAAAGTGTTGTTATAAATTTTGGGCAAATTCAAACAGTCCAAGGCTTGAAGAAGAAAAAAATTCTGATATAATAGTAAAAGTTTGTATATGAACGGCATAGAGAGGTTTTGACATGATATACTTTGACAATTCAGCTACAACTAAAATTAATGATTCAGTTCTCGAGTCCTATCTGGAAGCAAGCAAACGATACTACGGTAACCCGACCAGTCTGCATGTTATGGGCGAAGAGACGAGTAATTTGCTGAAACGGTCCCGTGCGCAGGTGGCCGAGCTGCTTCAGGTCGAATCTGAAGAAATAGTCTTTACCAGCGGTGGCACTGAAGGAGACAACTGGGCAATAAAAGGCACAGCGATCGAAAAGATGGCTTACGGGAAGCATATTATCTCTACAGCTATCGAGCATCCAGCAGTAATTAAATCCTTGGAGCAGCTGGAACAAATGGGCTGGGAAGTGACGTACCTTTCTGTAGATGAAAAAGGTCAGATCGATTTGGATGAACTAAAGCAGGCAATCAGAAAAGATACGGTTCTTGTATCCATAATGGCTGTCAACAATGAGATGGGAAGCATACAGCCTTTAAGAAAGATTGGAGAAATACTTGAAACTTATCCATCTATACATTTTCATGTAGATGCTGTACAGGCAGTCGGCAAAATTGATCTGGACCTGGCTGGATCAAGAATCGATATCGCTGTCTTTTCTGGACATAAATTCCATGCGCCTAAGGGGACCGGCTTCATTTATCTGAAAAAAGGCAGAAAACTTGCTCCCCTGATGAGTGGTGGGGGCCAGGAAAAAGGAAAACGAAGCGGGACAGAAAATGTACCAGGGAATATTGCTATGGCTAAAGCTCTGAGACTTCTGCTAGAAGACGTAACAGCTAAAAGAAAAAGATTATCTGAACTGAAAAACGAACTGACTGACTATCTGAAAAAATTGGAGAAAGTGACCATCTTTACCCCTGATGGGAGTGCTCCTCATATTGTTTGTTTCGGAATGAACCGGATTCGAGGAGAAGTCATTGTCCACGCACTGGAAAAGCATGGGATCATTGTATCGACGACTAGCGCTTGTTCCAGCAGGAGAAAGACGAAAACACCAACTGTACTGGATATGGGCTACACTAAAGAAGAAGCTGAATCAGCTGTCAGAATCAGCTTGAGTCACTTAAACACGAATGATGAAGTTCAGGAATTCAAAGACCAGTTCAATTTGATATATCAGCAGTTGAAAGATATAAATTAAGGAGAGCGTTATGCAGATTACAGAAATTCTGGTTCGCTATGGCGAGCTGTCTACAAAAGGAAAGAACAGAAAATTTTTCATCAAGAAGCTGCACAGAAATGTTCGGTCACAACTTCGTCAGTTCAGCACAGTCAAGATCAGTTCGAACAGGGACAGGATGCATATTGATCTGAACGAGGAAGACGCCAATGCAGTGATGACCGAACTTAAGGATGTATTCGGAATCCAGTCATTTTCACCTGTCGTTAAAGTTGATAAAACGCTGGATGAAGCCAAGAAAGCCGTGGTTCATCTGGTTAAGGAACAGTTCAGAGAGAATATGACTTTCAAGATCATGACCAGAAGAGCTGACCATGATTTTGAATATGATACGAATGAAATGAACCGTCTGCTTGGAGCTGAAGTTGAAAAGGCTGTTCAGCCAGTATCAGTGAAAATGAAGAACCCGGATGTTACAGTCAGGGTAGAGGTTCGAAAAGACGGGATTTTCATCTCTGTTGATACTCTGTCAGGTGCAGGAGGTCTTCCAGTAGGTATAAGTGGAAAAGGGATGCTTATGCTGTCAGGCGGGATCGATTCACCTGTTGCAGGATATCTGTCTATGAAACGAGGCATGTCCATAGAAGCCGTTCATTTTCACAGCCCGCCTTACACTAGTCCGCAAGCTCTTCAGAAAGCTAAAGATCTCACTGCCAAAATTGCACGATATGGGGGAGACGTCACCTTCCTGGAAGTTCCCTTTACTGAAATTCAGGAAGAAATTAAGAAAGTGATTCCCGAAGCGTATTCAATGACTATTACCAGACGAATGATGCTGAGGCTGACTGATGCGATCAGAGAACACAGAAACGGGTTGGCGATAATCAACGGTGAGTCACTCGGACAAGTCGCTTCTCAGACTCTAGAAAGCATGACAGCTATAAACGAAGTGACCAATACTCCTGTCCTCAGACCGCTGATTTCAATGGACAAGAACGACATCATTAAAATTGCACAGGATATCGATACCTTTGATCTGGCGGTTCAGCCTTATGAAGACTGTTGCACGGTCTTTGCCCCTACACGTCCTAAAACAAAGCCTAGACTGCACAAGGTCAAGGAACTGGAAGAGGAACTGGATATTGATGGGCTGATGCAGCGTGCAATGGACGGCATAGTTGATACGGTGATCGGTAAACATTCCGGTTCAGAGTATTCAGACGAAGCAGCTTTTGATTCGCTTTTCTGATTCTTTTGGTTGCATTCGGCCCTAATGAACCGTACACTAGACTTAAACCATAGGAAAGAAGGAAATAACATGGATGTAACTTTAAAAGGTGAAAAATTCCAGACAAACGCTCAACCCCCTCAAGTAGGAGACGATGCGCCTTCCTTTGCAGTCAAGAATCTGAATGAAGAAACAGTCAGCCTGTCAGATTATAAAGGAGATGTGCTGATCATCAGTACAGTCCCGGACATCGAAACAAGCACGTGTTCCAGACAGACGAATACCTTCAATGATAAAGCTGAAGATCTGAAGAATACACGGATCATTTCCATATCGACAAATACATTAGAGCAGCAGACCAAATGGGCAGAATCTAAAGTGCTGTCTACGGATATTCTTCATGACAGTGACCGGTCGTTTGCTAAAGACTATGGTCTTTACATCGAAGATATTGATAAAATGGCACGGACAGTATTTGTCATCAATAGAAATGGCCAGATCGTCTACCGTGAAGTCGTAAAAGAAATGGCTGAGGATCCGAACTATGAAGAAGCCCTGTCAGCTGCAAGACATGAAGAAGCAGAACTGAACTAATTTAGACAAGAGAATAATTAAGAGCATGGAACAAGAGGAGTAATGATCCGAATCATCTCAGAGAATGGGTGTCAGCTGGAAATCCCTGATGAAGACGATCACGAAGTAGCTTGGGAGCTTTTACGGGGAAACCAAACAGTACCCGTAAATGGAATGACAGACCAGTAATACTGTCTAGAGAGATTACAGCTTATATCGGGTCGTTCGGAATATGCTGTAGTAATATAGGTGGTACCGCGAAGCATTCGTCCTAGGTTGATTAGGATGGGTGCTTTTTTTGATAATTAAAATAAATGAGGTGCATAAAATGGAAGAGAATAACATGTCAACGAAATACGATCCAACTGCCGTAGAAGCAGGAAAATATCAGGAATGGCTGGATAAAGATTTGTTCAAGCCAAATGAAAAGGGAACAGAACCGTATTCTATCGTCATTCCGCCGCCGAACGTGACAGGGAAACTTCACCTGGGCCACGCATGGGATACGACGCTTCAGGATATCATTATCAGACAAAAGCGTATGCAGGGATATGACACCTTGTGGCTTCCAGGGATGGACCATGCCGGAATCGCAACTCAGGCCAAAGTAGAAGAGAAGCTGGCTGAGCAGAACATTTCCCGTCATGATCTGGGTCGAGAGAAGTTTCTTGAAAAAGTATGGGACTGGAAAGAAGAATATGCGGCTAATATCCGTGATCAGTGGGCAAAAGTTGGTATATCAGTCGATTATTCAAGAGAACGGTTTACTCTTGATGAAGGGCTGAATAAAGCAGTAAACAAAGTATTTGTTGATCTGTATAATAAGGGGCTTATCTATCGTGGAGAGTACATCATCAATTGGGACCCTAAAGCGCAGACGGCCTTATCAGACATTGAAGTCGAGCACAAAGAAGTCAATGGTGCCTTCTACCATATTAGTTATCCGATAGTGGGCAGCGAGGAGTCAGTAGAAATTGCTACGACCCGTCCGGAAACAATGCTTGGAGATACGGCTGTAGCTGTTCATCCAGATGATGAGAGGTATCAGCACCTGATTGGAAAGAAAGTGCTACTTCCTATATTAGACAGGGAACTGGATGTCATCGCTGATGACTATGTCGACATGGAATTTGGTACAGGAGTAGTCAAGATTACTCCCGCCCATGACCCGAATGATTTTGAAATCGGTCAGCGACATGATCTGAAACAAATCAATGTGATGAACAATGATGGATCCATGAACAGTCTGGCAGGAAAATATGAAGGGATGGACCGGTTCGAAGCACGTAAAGCTCTAGTCAGTGATCTTAAAGAAGAAGGATATCTAATCAAGATTGAAGACATAAAGCACAGCGTGGGTCACTCAGAACGAACAGGTGTCATTGTCGAGCCGAGACTGTCGACTCAATGGTTTGTGAAGATGGATCACTTATCTGATAAAGCACTGGCTAACCAGCTGACTGAAGATAAAGTCAATTTCGTACCGGAACGTTTTGAGAAGACATTCAATAACTGGATGGAAAATGTACACGACTGGGTTATTTCAAGACAGTTGTGGTGGGGACACCGTATACCGGCCTGGTATCACAATGAGACAGGTGAAGTTTACGTTGGAGAGTCAGCGCCTACTGATCTGGAAAACTGGACGCAGGATAATGATGTGCTAGATACCTGGTTCAGTTCGGCCCTCTGGCCTTTTTCTACTATGGGGTGGCCTGACGTGGAAAGCAGCGACTTTAAGAAATACTTCCCGACGAGTACGCTGGTAACAGGGTATGACATTATTTTCTTCTGGGTCAGCCGTATGATTTTCCAGAGTCTTGAATTTACAGGCAAAGCGCCGTTCAAGCATGTTCTCATGCATGGACTGATAAGAGATGAGCAGGGCAGAAAGATGAGTAAATCTTTAGGAAACGGAATTGATCCTATGGAAGTCATCGACAAGTATGGTGCGGATGCACTGAGATGGTTCCTTTCCAACGGATCTGCTCCTGGCCAGGATGTCCGCTTCAGTTATGAAAAGATGGATGCATCATGGAACTTCATCAATAAGATATGGAATGCAAGCAGATATGTCATCATGAATTTAGGTGACTTTTCAGTTGAAGAAATCGATCTGACTTTAGAAAAATCTATTGCAGACAAATGGATCCTAGCTCGTCTTAATGAGACAGTCAGACAAGTGACCGACCTGTTTGAGAAGTTTGAATTCGGTGAAGCTGGCCGTCAGTTGTATAAATTCATCTGGGATGATTACTGTGACTGGTATATAGAGATGAGTAAGGAAGTCCTGACACAGGGAACGGAAGAACAGAAGCAGTCTGCCAAGTCTGTTCTTGTACATGTTCTGGACCAGACCCTGCGTCTGCTTCATCCGATCATGCCATTCGTAACTGAAGAAATATGGTCTCATATCCCTCACTCAGGAGAGTCCATCGTAACTGCAGAATATCCTGTGACTCGCACTGAATTCGAAGATCAGGATGCTGTAGAAAACATGGACATGCTGATCGAACTGATCAGGGCTGTCAGAACGATTCGTTCAGAAGCTGACAGACCACTGTCCAAAACAATTGATTTGCTGATCAGAACTAAAGGAGACAAAGAAGAGACTTTCCTTAAAGAAAATGAGTCATTCATCAGACGATTCTGTAACCCTGATCAGCTAGTCATAGAACAGTCGGTCGATGTGCCGGAAGAAGTGAAAGTAGCTGTAGTAACTGGCGCGGAAGTATTCATCCCACTTGCCGGACTAGTCGACTTCAAAGAAGAAATCAAGCGTCTGGAAAAAGAGCAGTCTAAATGGCAGAGTGAAATCACTCGAGTGGAGAAGAAACTGGCTAATGAAAAATTCGTTCAAAATGCTCCAGACAGCATCGTTGAAGAAGAGCGAGCTAAAGGGAGAGAGTATCAGGAGAAATATGATTCTGTCACTCGACAGTTGGCGAAAATGAAAGAGATAGAAGAGGATAATCGATGAATAGACTGATCATATTTGATATGGATGGGCTGATGTTCGACACTGAACCCCTCTATTATAAAGCCAACCAGAAGACAGCTGACCGTATAGGCCTTCCCTTTGACTATGCGTTTTATGAAAAGTATATTGGTGCCAGCGAGAAAGACTTTTTCAATGCGATGTATCAGTCATTTGACAAGGAAAAAGTCGAGCGATTCATCACTGACAGTACAGCAGATTTAAAAGATGTCCTGTTTGCGGCTCCTCCAGTGAAGAAAAAAGGACTGGTCGATCTGCTCGATTATCTGAAAAGTAATGAATACAAAATGGTGGTCGCGTCCAGTTCTGAAAGAGAGGTCGTCAAGGCACTTCTCGTTAGTGCTGAGGTATCAGATTACTTTGACGGCGTCGTTGGAGGAGATGATGTGACGCATTCAAAACCTCACCCTGAGATATTCATCAAAGCCAGTACGCTGGCAGGTGAACATTTATCTAATATTTTAGTTCTTGAAGATTCAATAAACGGGATCAAAGCCGCTAACGCAGCAGGCTTTCCAGTTGTAATGGTACCGGATCTTATCGAACCTGATGATGAGATACGCAGCCGAACATTAGACGTCTGCCATGATCTTCATGAAGTTCTAACGAAGATAAAAAGTGACATTTTAATTTAATGGGTAATGTTATAGAAGAGGAGCTAAAGACAGCTTCTCTTCTTTTCATTAAGGAGGATGTTATCTATGCAAAAATTTACAGATCTGCCTGTCGAATCCCGTCCGCGAGAAAGGCTGAAAGAATATGGTCAGTCAGCACTGGCCAATCATGAACTGCTAGCTATATTGTTAAGAACAGGGACTAGAGATCAGAATGTGCTGCAATTAAGTCTACAAGTCTTTTCACACTTTGATGACTTGTACATGCTGAAGAATGCTTCACTTGAGGAACTGATGGAGATTCCGGGGATTGGAAAGGCTAAAGCTGTGGAACTGCTTGCTGCCATTGAGCTGGGAAGAAGAATGTCACATACACCTATCGTCAAAGAAGGAGCGGTCACATCCAGCCAGTACATTGGACAGATTCTGCTGGACGAACTAAAGGATTTTCAGCAGGAGCATGTGGTCGCTCTCTTACTTAATACAAAGAATGAAATCATAAAAAAGGAGACAATTTTTAAAGGATCTCTAAATTCGTCTGTGGCGCACCCAAGGGAGATTTTCAAAGCTGCCATAAAATGTTCGGCAGCACGACTCATCATTGCACACAATCACCCATCCGGAAATCCTGAACCTTCTGATGCTGATCTTTCATTTACTCAACGAATGTCCGAAGCAGGAAGACTGATAGGAATAGAACTGCTGGATCACTTTATTATTGGAGATAATTCCTACATCAGTTTAAAAGAAATGGGAGCGCTGTAACAGTCGGTAAAGAAGCATTATATCTTTTTAAATAAATGGAGCATTATCCTTGCAATATTAAAATAGCCATGTTAATATGAATTTAGCATTTTGTTAGGGAAAGAAAAAAGTAATGTGTAACAACATTCCGATTCGTACCTATAGCAATAATGTGAAATATATAGTGCACTAGGCACGAGGAGGAAATTGTAACATGGAAAACGGTACAGTAAAATGGTTTAACGCAGAAAAAGGTTTTGGATTCATCGAGCGCGAAGGTGCAGACGATGTATTTGTACACTTCTCAGCTATTAACGAAGAAGGATTCAAATCTCTAGAAGAAGGTCAAGCTGTTACTTTCGACATCGAAGAAGGCGCACGCGGACCACAAGCTGCAAACGTAGAAAAAGCGTAATTAACTCTAATTGAATTTTCGACCGGGTAGGCATAATGCTTACCCGGTTTTTTAGTGTGGTCTGATAATGTAACGAATCGTTTCAAATATTAAAATTAAAATAAAGTCAAACTCTTATAGTGCATCTTTTGAGATAAAAAGGTACAATAGCATAATGAATACTATTCAATAGTAATTAAATATGTATGCTTTGATTTTTGAAAGGAGATTTTCTAAGTGTTTTGGTTTAGAAAAAAGAATATTGGGATTGACCTGGGGACTGCAAATACTAATGTCTTCGTTGAAGGAAAAGGAATAGTACTGGGGGAACCCTCAGTTGTTGCTAAAGACAAACAGACTGATGAGGTTGTTGCAGTTGGCGAAAATGCACAGAAGATGATTGGTAGAACACCTGGAAGCATCGTAGCTATTCGTCCAATGAAAGATGGAGTGATCGCTGATTTCGATACCACTGCAGCTATGATGGAATACTTTATAGTAAAATCTGTCGGAAAACGTGCCTCGAAGCCCAATGTGGTCGTCTGTGTTCCCGGAGGCGGAACTGAAGTTGAAAAAAGAGCGATCATTGATGCAACAAGGATGGCTGGAGCTAAAGATGCCTTTCTAATAGAAGAGCCGTTTGCAGCTGCCATTGGTGCCGGTCTGCCAGTCAATGAACCCACAGGAAGCATGGTGGTAGATATTGGTGGAGGAACGACTGATGTGGCTACTATTTCTCTAGGTGGAATCGTCAGCAGCCGAACAATCAAAATGGCTGGAGATCAGATGGATCAGTCGATCATTCATTTTATCAGAAGTAAATACAACCTGCTGATAGGTGAGCGTACAGCCGAAGCAATCAAAATAGAACTGGGTAGCGCATCTATTGAAGCTTCTAGAGCCCTTGATAACATGGATATTAGAGGAAGGGACTTACTTACAGGTTTACCTAAAACAATCTCTATACCTGCGGAAGATGTTTCTGAAGCGATAAAAGAAGTGATCGATGGCATAATAGTTGCTGTAAAAGCAACATTAGAAGATACGTCTCCCGAAATTTCTGCAGACGTGATCGATAGAGGAATTGTATTGACAGGTGGCGGAGCTCTTCTTAAAAACATAAGTGATGTCATTGCGGAAGAAACCGAAGTGCCTGTATTTGTAGCAAGCAGCCCACTTGATTGTGTAGCTATTGGTACTGGGGAAGCTCTGAATCACCTTGACCTTTACAAAAAACGATCGAGATAAATAAGTAAACTGACAAGCGGGAAGGCATCTTCCCGCTTGTTTGTTGAACAGGACAAGACATGCATTAAGTAAAATCTTATGCAACTGCCTCTACGATAAAATCTAAATATATGGTAAAATAGTCGAAGTTAATTATAAGAGGTGTTTTAAGTGAACCAGTTTTTTACAAACAAGAAAATGATCGTTCTGCTCATCAGTGTAATACTCTTTGTTTCTCTTATTTCAATATCTTTGAGAACCGGAGACAATACACCGTTTCTGCAGCAGGCAGCTAATGATATTACAGCAGTTCTGGGACGTGTTTTTATCCGACCTGCCAATGCAGTAACAAGGGTTTTTGAATCAGTTAACGATCTACAGAATACTTATGAAGAAAATCAGAGACTGAAAATTGAAATAGACAAAATCTACGAACGACAGGCTGAAATCAATGTCTTGAGGGATGAAAATCAGAGGCTGGGAGAAGAACTTGAATTACAAAGCTCCCTGACAGACTACCGGACCATTTCAGGTACTGTTATTTCAAGAAATCCGGATAATTGGGTCGATCAGATTGTGGTTGACAGGGGCAGCCAGGATGGCGTCGCAGTTGGAATGCCAGTTATGTCGAGCAACGGTCTTATTGGAAGGATCTCTGAAGTCAATCCTACGAGCTCCAAGGTTGTCCTTCTGACAAATATCGATCAGACAGCAAATCAGGTCTCTTCCGAAATTATTATGGAAGAAGAAATTGTTTATGGACTGATCAGTGGGTATGACAGCAGTAGCGACAGACTGGTCATGTCTCAGATTACCTCCACAATCGAAATCGAAGAAGGCGAGCTGATTACAACCTCTGGACTGGGAGGCGTGATTCCTCGTGGTCTAGTTATAGGAGAAGTTGAAGAAGTGACTATGGATGCTCATGGGCTGGCTCAGCAAGTCTTTGTAAACCCGGCAGCAGATTTTGAAAATATCAGATATGTTACAATTATAAATAGACTTGCAGAAAGCGGGGAATAGTATGGAACAGTGGAAAAGAGTTGTCATTCCTATTGTCCTGTTATTTTTCTCGCTGCTGACCGATGGGCTGATCGTTGCGCTGTTTACTGAACAGCTAAACGTTCCCTTCGGGTTTATGTCTCCAAGGTTATTTGTATTAGTAGTGATTATGCTTGCATTCTACCTTGAACCGAGACATATGATCATCCTGACAGTTGTTTTCGGTTTCATTTACGACAGCTATTTTTCAGGCCTTCTGGGAATATACATCGCCGGTCTGACACTTATAGCCTATTTTGTCATGCAATTGAGAAAAATATTCGATACGACCTATTTAATTATCCTGCTTGTTTCCATCATCATGATTACTTTTCTTGAGTTTTTTGTTTTCGGAATTTATACCGTGCTGGACTTAACTACTATGGGAGTACAGAATTTTATGGCAGACAGACTGTCAGCCTCGCTGCTGTTCAACACTGTCATCGCAGTGTTCCTTATTCTACCATTGAAGTACGTCATTCAGAGCATGGGTATTGACAGAAAAGATAACAAGGATAAATCGAAATCCAGTATAAGCTACAGATAATGAGGAGTGGGGCCAATGAATAATGCTGTAACACTAAAGGGAAGAACGGAAGGGTTTCAGATTATCCTGCACGCTTCAGCTTCCTTTGAAGAAGTAGTTGACCAGCTGAAAGAACTTACAGTTCAGCTGAAAAAGGATACTCAGAAAGGACATGAGTTGATTTTTTTTGTTGACACTGGGAACAGGCTGCTGTCAGCTGACGAAAAAAAACAGATTAGCGATATCATTGAGGATGAGCATTTTAAAATCAGTTCATATGAATCCGATGTTATTTCGATCGAAGATGCTCAGAAACGTGCCAGAGAAGCACGCCCTAAGCTTGAAGTAAGAACAGTCAGAAGCGGTCAAATTCTTGAAGCTGATGGTGATTTACTGCTTATAGGTCAAGTCCATCCAGGTGGAACAGTTCGGGCAACGGGCAGTATATTTGTTATCGGAGAATTGAAAGGGATCGCCCATGCAGGATTTGAAGGCAATGAAAATGCCATAGTCCTGGCGAATTTCAAGTATAACGCACAAGTGAGGATTGGCGGAAATGTACATGTCATTGAGAACAGAGATGAAAACCTTGTACAGTCAGAGGACATCCAATTTGTTTACGTGAATGATTTACATATCATAGAGGTCGGTTCTCTGCATTACTTGAAAACTATACGACCAGAAATAGGGAAACACTCAGGAGGTTTATTTTAAATGGGAAAAGCAATTGTTGTTACATCAGGTAAAGGCGGAGTAGGAAAAACGACATCCACTGCAAATATAGGAACAGCTCTGGCCCTTCAAAGCAGAAAAGTGTGTCTAGTGGATATGGACATAGGACTTCGTAACCTGGATGTTATTTTAGGTCTTGAGAATAGAATTATCTACGATATTATTGATGTAGTCGAAGGAAGAGCAAAACTTCATCAAGCTATCATAAAAGACAAGCGGTTCAATGATCAGCTTTTCCTGCTTCCAGCTGCTCAGCACGCTGACAAGAATGCAATCAATGAAGAACAGATGATCGAGCTAATCGGCGAACTTAAAAAAGATTATGACTTTGTACTGATCGATTGTCCAGCAGGAATCGAACAAGGATTCAAAAACTCTATAGCTGCAGCCGATGACGCTATTCTGGTGACAACGCCTGAAATCTCAGCAATCCGAGATGCAGACAGAATCATCGGACTGATCGAACAGACATCGATCCAGCAGCCGAAACTGATTATTAACCGAATCCGAAAGTCAATGATGCAAAAAGGTGAAGTGATGGATATAGAAGAAATCACCCGCCATCTATCAGTAGAACTGTTGGGAATCATTTTTGAAGACGATGAAGTGGTCAGATCTTCAAATAAAGGGAATCCAGTGGTGTTGGATCCGGATCATGTGTCGTCACAAGGGTATAGAAACATTGCGAGACGTCTTCTAGGAGACACTGTTCCGCTGATGTCTCTTAAAGAAGAGAAACAGTCATTCTGGAAAAAGCTTTTCGGCAAAAAACGTTGACTCGTTATGTCTAATTTGATATGATATTAATGTTGTATTTGTGATGCACCACAGCTACAACCGCTCGTGTATAAGTCTTTAAGAGCTAATGCCACTTATAACGGCGAGTCTAAGTGCAGGAATAGGGCGTATTATGCTTTGTTCAAAATTATAAGGAGGTGCAACAAGTATGTATGCAATCATCAAAACAGGCGGCAAACAGTTCAAAGTTGAAGAAGGTCAGGAAATCTTTGTTGAAAAACTGGACGGAGAATCTGGCGATACTGTAACATTTGGAGAAGTATTGTTCGTCGGTGGAGACAGCACTGTTGTAGGAAGTCCGTTTATCGAAGGTGCTTCAGTTGAAGCAACTATCGAAAAACAAGGTCGCGGTAAGAAAGTTACGACTTACAAATACCGTCGCAGAAAAGACTCTCACAACAAGCAAGGTCACCGTCAGCCGTATACAAAAGTAACAATCAAATCAATTAAAACCAACTAATACAGACAGGGAAGCGGTTCTGTAATGATCAATATTCTATTCCAGTTTGAAAATGAGCATATCTCTTCAGTGGAAGTCACTGGGCATGCTGATTCCGGTCCCTATGGTCAGGATATCGTGTGCGCCGCTGTCTCAGCATTGAGTATCGGTACAGTGAACAGTCTGATCGAGATCGGTAAGATATCGCCTGATATCGTGTCAGCTGATGAGCAGGGAGGCTATTTGAAGTTCTCACTGCCCAAAGGTTTGAGTCAGAAGCAAATGGAAACAGCTCAAATATTGATGAATAGTCTGCATCTTTCCTTGAAAAATACGGAGGAGGAGTATGGAGACTATATGACAGTCCATTCCTCAGACAATAAGTAATGGAGGTGCAAAAATCATGTTGAAAATGAATTTACAGTTTTTCGCGACGAAAAAAGGTGGAGGGTCTACTTCCAACGGTCGTGATTCTCAATCCAAACGACTAGGCGCTAAGCGTGGAGACGGTCAGGTCGTTACAGGTGGATCAATTTTATTCCGTCAGCGCGGAACAAAAATCTATCCGGGTGAAAACGTTGGTCGTGGTGGAGATGACACGCTTTATGCTAAAGTTGATGGCGTTGTTCGTTTCGAGCGTAAAGGAAAAAACAAGAAGCAAGTTTCTGTTTATCCTGTGGCTAACTAAATTAAGAGAAGTGGAGGAATCACATCAGCTGATATGATTCCTTTTTTCTTTACGATAAGATGACAGGATGTCATACGACAGAATGTACATACACCAATTATTAATCTTGTGAATAATGAGTAAATGAGTTAAAATGACTATAGATACCCTTACTAATAATAACTAAATCTGCTTTAACTCTTTATCCCAAGTATCTTACTCGCTGTTGACCACCCTAAAGATGAAAGGATAATTTTTTTTGGACATAAATAACGTAGAACGTTTTTTTTCTGTGTTGAATGATTCCACAGAACTTATCAGAAAAGAGCTTGATTCAACATATATTGAAGCCCTGATCGAAACAGGTGAGAATATCCTGGATGACGGAGATATTCATGTGGAGAACGGTCTGCCCGGGGAAGAGGCTCAGAAACAGTTGATCGATATATATAGTCGTTTGACACTGGCTTCACTGACCCCTGAAGAACGAAAACAGGCCATTCAGCTTATTCTGATCAAAGCGGCCAAGGAAGACTTGCTTCAGCCGAACCATCAGCCAACTCCAGATGCCATCGGCATTATTTTCAGTTATCTGATTGAACTTCTATACGATTTCGACCAGCCCGCTCATATAGCTGATTTATCAGTCGGCACTGGCAACTTGATGTATACACTATTCAGTAATCTGGAATCCTCTAAAAATAAATTTAGATTCACAGGTGTGGATAATGATGACCTGCTAATATCTTTAACATCGACATTAGCTGCATTACTGGGTATGCCGATCGAACTGATGCATCAGGACGCGCTTCAGCCTTTACTGATGGATCCTGCAGACATCATGCTTTCTGATTTACCTGTAGGGTATTATCCGATAGAATTAGAGGGTAATACTTTCCGTACTTCATTTGAGGAAGGCTACTCATATAGTCATTTTCTACTGGTAGAGCAGGGTCTCAACTACTTGAAAGAAGATGGCTTGGCTCTCTATCTCATGCCTACAAGCACGTTTGAGTCAGAAGAAGTTAAAGGACTGCTTTCATTTATTCAGAGTACAGGATATGTTCAGGGATTCATTCATCTGCCCAATGAATGGTTCAAGAATAAACAGTCCAGAAAATCCATACTGATCGTTCAGAAAAAAGGAGAAAAGAGCAGACAGGCTAAAGAAGTGCTGATCGCTACTTCTCCAAGCTTATCCAATAAAGAAGCGTTCAAAACCTTCTTAATGGATATTAAGAAGTGGAAAAAGGAACAAGGGATTAAATAAACTAAAAGGAGCATATATATTATGTCAAAGACAATTGCAATTAATGCTGGAAGCTCAAGTTTGAAATGGAAACTTTTCACTATGCCGGAAGAAAGCGTACTGGCTTCAGGGATCGTAGAGAGAATTGGACTGAATGATTCGATCTTTACTATCAAATACAATGACGGCGAAAAATTCGAACAAGTTGTCGATATCGCTGATCATGAAGTGGCAGTTGAAATGCTTCTTGAACAGCTTAAAGAATTGAACATTTTAAGTGATTTCAATGAAATTACTGGTGTGGGACACCGTGTGGTTGCTGGTGGAGAAATCTTTAAAGATTCAGCTCTAGTAACTGATGAAGTCATCAATCAGATCGAAGAACTATCTGAATTTGCTCCGCTTCATAACCCGGCTAACGCTACTGGAATCAAGGCTTTCCGTAAAATCCTTCCAGATATTACTAGTGTAGCTGTATTTGATACATCATTCCATCAGACTATGCCTAAAGTGAACTACCTTTACAGCATTCCAATGGAATATTACGAAAAGCATAATGCCCGTAAGTACGGTGCACACGGAACCAGCCACAAATATGTTGCTGAACGAGCAGCTGAACTGCTTGGAAAACCAATTGAAGACACAAAAATCATTACATGTCACTTAGGTAATGGTGCATCTATCACTGCAGTTGATGGCGGAAAATCAGTAGACACATCTATGGGATTCACCCCACTTGCAGGAGTGACCATGGGTACACGTTCTGGTGACATTGATCCTTCATTGCTTCCATTCCTGATGGAAAAAGAAGGCATCGAGTCTATCAATGACATGATCTATATTCTAAATAACGAATCGGGACTAAAAGGCTTGTCAGGCATATCAAGTGACATGAGAGACCTTGAAGATGCAGAAGCTACTAATGAAAGAGCTGAACTGGCTCTTCGTATTTTTGAAGATCGTGTCAGAAAATACATCGGATCATATGCTGCGACTATGAATGGTGTAGATGCCATTGTCTTTACTGCAGGAATTGGAGAAAATGGATCAGATACTCGTAAGAATGTGATCGATGGACTGACCTTCCTGGGAGCAGAAATTGATGATGAGAAAAACAATGTACGTGGTAAAGAAAGAGAAATCTCATCTGATTCCTCCAAAGTTAAAGTGTTCCTTATTCCAACAGATGAAGAAGTCATGATTGCAAGGGATGTAGAGAAATTTAGAAACAGCTAAAGAAGATAAATTAAAAAGATCTGTCTGAGAGAACTCAGACAGATCTTTTTTTAACAGAAAGAATTTAAGGAAAGAATAGAGAATGGGCATTTAGGCATAGAAGAAAGCCCTGAAGAGTTTGAACAGGCTCCCTTCAGGACTTGATTACTATAAATAATATCTGAGAATAAATCAGTCGAGCTTGTTGTCCAGATCTGTACGAATAATCATGACGTCACAAGACGCCTGTCTGATTACATATTCAGATACTGACCCAACAAAGATACGTTCAACAGCATTCAGTCCCGTGGCACCGAGCATGATTAGGTCGATATGTTCCGATTGAGGGATCTGCTTGGCAATCATGACTTTAGGAGATCCATATTCCAATACTATTTTTACATTATCCAGACCTTTGTCTTCTGCATACTTTTTGTATTCGTTTAAGGTATTCTTCGCTTCCACTCGTGCGTTATCAGCGATTGACCCATCAAAGGTAGAAAATGACTGATAAGCCCGTGTATCAATGACATGAGCGAGCACAAGCTGGGCATTATTACGTTTGGCAACTTCGACTGCTTTTTTGAAGGCCTTTTCTGCCTGAGTAGACCCATCGATTGCCACCATAATAGACTTATATTCCTGTAACATTCTATCCACATCCTCTCTTGTTCTATATACTGATTATACTAAAAAAGACCGGACAATAGCTAATAGAAACGATTAGAAAATGGATAGATATACAAAAAAAGAGCGAAGAGTCAATCTTCGCTCTGTTTCGTACTAAGTATAAGAAATCCGATGGTGCCGGTAGTATGCCAGTTTAGGTTGAACCCGCTAATAGCAGGTGGGCTTCACCAGAAAAATATCTGACTTCCAAGTGATAAGGCATGTCATCAATTCTTCCTTTAGAATCCCAATGTTTTAATACAATGTTCGGTCAACACAGTAGTTTGGCATCGCGTACACCTCAGAATTCTTATCTTTATATTAGCACAGGGGGAGCTTTTAGTCAATACAGACAGCTTGCTTCAAAGAGTGAGTACTTATTTGTTGTCAAACTTTTGAAGCTGCTTGTTCAAGGCTTCCTCGAACTTAGACGTCAAGACTGGAGCATAGTACTCTCTGCTTTTAATCGTATCAGGTAGGTACTGCTGGGAGATCCAGTGGCTTTCAAAATTATGCGGGAACTGATAACCAATGCCGCTTCCCAGATCTTTTGCTCCTTTATAATGAGTATCTTTCAGATGAACCGGCACATCACCTGTTTTTCCTTCTCTAACATCTTGTATTGCTTGATCGATCGCGCTGATCGCACTATTTGATTTAGGAGATAGGCACATTTCGATGACAGCGTTGGCAAGAGGGATCCTGGCTTCGGGAAGCCCAATTTTTTCAGCAGCTTCTGTAGCCTGTACGGCTCTCGATACACCTGCAGGGTTTGCCAGACCGATATCTTCGTATGCAGTGACGATCAGCCGTCTGATCACCACTTTCAGTTCACCAGCCTCCAGAAGCCGTGCCAGGTAATGAAGTGCTGCATGTACGTCACTTCCCCGAATGGACTTCTGAAAGGCTGAAATTGCATTATAATGAGCATCTCCATCTTTGTCATGAGTCAGGGATTTATGCTGGAGACATTCTTCTGCAATATCCAGTGTAATAACGGTGTTTCCATTATCATCTGAATCAGTAGACTTCACTGCCAGTTCTAGGGCATTCAGCGCACTTCTTAAATCGCCGTTAGTCACCCTTGAGAAATAATTTAGAACAGAGGGAGAGATAACTATAGATTCAGAACCCAGTCCATTTTCTTCGTCAGTCAGTGCCCGCTCCAATGCCGAGGTAATCTGATTTTCAGACAAAGGTTTCAATTCGAATATCTGGGACCGACTTCTAATCGCAGGGTGGATGGAAATATATGGATTTTCGGTAGTCGCCCCAATCAGTACAATCCGACCATTCTCAAGATGTGGCAGCAGGAAATCCTGCTTAGGCTTATCGAGACGATGGACCTCATCCAATAGCAGGACTACTGTGCCGCTCATTTTAGCTTCCTCAACAACTATCTGCAGATCTTTTTTAGAATCTGTGGCAGCATTCAACGTGCGGAAAGCATACTTAGTCGAACCGGCAATTGCACTGGCAATACTTGTTTTTCCTATTCCGGGAGGACCATATAAAATCATGGATGACAGCTGTTTGGCCTTTACCATCCGCCATATGATTTTACCTTCTCCTACAAGATGTTCCTGACCGACAACCTGACTGATCGTCGTTGGACGCATACGATAGGCTAGTGGTTTATTCATAAAAGACTCCTTTATCACATAATTAGTATAAGTGACTAAAGTATAGCATGTTTGGACAGTGATTTAAACAATATCGAACAAAGGTTCGCACTTGGATTTCTTTCTTTTTCCTAGGTTGACGCGAGGCTTTATGATAAGATAGTACTTGATATTAGTAAGTAAATCACTCAGTAAGGAAAGATTTGAATGAATATAAAACAGATAGTTACCGTTCACCATCTACAGGAATTGTATAAAAAAGGTTCGTTTGGAATTGAAAAAGAAGGATTAAGAACAACACGAGAAGGAGATCTGGCGCTCAGCCCTCACCCTGCGTTATTTGGAAGCAGGAAACACCACCCGTATATTCAGACGGATTTCAGTGAATCGCAACTGGAACTGGTGACTCCGCCTCAGAATACACTTAAGGAACAGTATAAGTGGCTTGAGGCTCTTCATGATGTGGTCAACCGCACGATTGATACGGAAGAGTTTGTCTGGCCGTTCAGTATGCCTAGTAGGCTTCCTGATGAGAAAAATATTCCAATCATCAAAGTCGAGGACAGGAAAGAAATAGAATACAGAGAGCAGCTTGCTGAAAAATATGGGAAGAAAAAACAGATGATCAGCGGTGTTCATTACAACTTCTCATTTTCCTCTGATTTTATGGACGCGCTGGCCAGTATTGCTGAGACACCAGAAAAGCTGACCAGCTGGAGTAATGATCTTTATCTCAAAATGTCCCGTAATTATTTGAGATATCAATGGATCCTGACTTACTTATTTGGTGCATCACCAGTTTCAGACGATACGTTTTCAAGTGAAGATTCAAGGCAGTACTACAGAAGTATAAGAAATAGTCCATTGGGCTATCACAATTCCTTCACCAACAAAGTCTCCTATCAGGCAATTGAGGAATATGTCAGAGACATCGAACACCTGGTTGAAGAGGGTACCTTGATAGAAGAACGTGAGTATTATGGCTCAGCTCGTCTGAGAGGAAAAGGAAAAGCAGTCCGCAACTTGATAAGCAGCGGGACGCGATACGTTGAATTCCGTTCATTCGATCTAAATCCATTCTCAAGACTGGGATTCTCTTATGAGCAGTCTCTGTTTACTCATCTCTTTCTAATGACGATGGTCTGGATGGATAAGGACAGTACGACAGAGGATGTCAAAACCGGTGCAGAAATGAATGAACAGACGGCCATGGAAGACCCGTTTGAGTCCTCCAGATTCAAAGAAGAGGGACAGTTCCTGCTTAACATGATGAAAGAGACTATTAATGCGCTGCATTTGAGTAGCGAGTACGATGCTGTCCTTGAGACGGCCCACACGCTCTTGGATCATCCTGAACAAACCCTCTCTGCAAGAATTGTCAAAGAGCTGGAAAATGGGCGTTCCTTTATTGAGTACGGGATCAATCTGGGTCAGCAATATAAAGAGGTCTCCTTTGAGAAGCCATTTCTAGTCAAAGGCTTTACTGAAATGGAAATGAGTACTCAGCTGCTCTTGTTTGACGCATTGAAACTGGGGCTTGAAACGGAACTGCTGGACAGTCATGATCAGTTTTTGAAGTTGACTCACGGGGACAAGACCGAATACGTGAGAAACGGAAATATGACGTCTAAAGACACCTATATCTCTCACTGGATCATGGCTAACAAGACAGTTACCAAGAAAATTCTGAAAAATTATGGGTACAGAGTGCCTCATGGAGAAGAATTTGCATCAATAGAAGATGCTGTGAATGCGTATGCCCTGTTTGACCGGAAAGCAATCGTCGTCAAACCTAAAAGTACCAACTATGGGCTGGGCATCTCCATTTTTAAGCATCCTGCATCATATGAAGCATATTCAGAAGCTGTGCGTCTGGCTTTTGAAGAAGATGGGCAGATTCTGGTTGAAGACTACATTGAAGGAACAGAGTACCGGTTCGTTGTGATCGATGATAAGGTAGAAGCCGTTATGCTGAGACAACCTGCAAACGTAACTGGTGATGGAAGACAGACGATTGAACAACTGATTCAGAAAAAGAACACGCATCCTTATCGGGGAACCAATCACCGTGCCCCTCTTGAAAAAATAAAAATGGGGGAACTGGAGCGACTGATGCTCAAAGAACAAGGCTACACATTCGACAGTATTCCGGCTGAAGGGGAGCGCGTGCTGTTGAGAGAGAACTCCAACATTTCAACTGGCGGAGACTCTATAGATATGACTGACGATATGGACGAGTCCTATAAGAAACTGGCAGTAGAGATGGCTAAGGCCTTGGAAGTCAAAGTCACTGGTCTGGACCTGATCATTCCTGATATCGATAGACCAAGTACCAAGGACAAGCCGGGTTATGTCGTCATCGAGGCCAACTTCAATCCGGCTATGCATATGCATGCATTCGTTCAGAAGGGCAAAGGGCGTAATCTGGCAAGGAAAGTCATTGATATGCTCTTTCCATCTATCGACCTATCATAAGACTGGAAGGGATATAAAATGAACAACTATATTTATCTTGATCATGCGGCAACGACTCCTGTGAGACCGGAAGTGATCGAAGCAATGACTGAAGCAATGCAGTTGCATTACGGGAATGCATCAAGTATTCATCAGATGGGCCGGACAAGTAAAGGTCTGCTGGAAGAAGCTCGGTCTGTTTTTGCTGCAAGCATCAATGCCTCACCAAACGAGATCGTCATTACAAGTGGAGGCACCGAAAGTGACAATATGGCTGTAGTCAAAACAGCAGAGAAATACGGCTATAAAGGAAAACATATTGTGACGACAAACGTTGAGCACCCAGCTGTCAGGCGCCCGTTAAATTATCTGAAAAATCAGGGCTTTGAAGTCACTGAATTAGCAGTAGACAGAAATGGGCTGATCAGTCTTGAGCAGGTGAAGGAAGCAGTCCGAGAAGACACGATACTGGTTTCAGTCATTTATGGAAATAATGAAATCGGCACGCTTATGCCGATAACTGAAATTGGACAGTACCTTGACGGCCTTGACCATAAAGTTGCCTTTCATACAGATGCCGTACAGGCTTATGGAACAGAAGACATCGATGTCAAAGAGCAGAAAATCGACCTGCTCTCCGTTTCATCTCATAAGATAAACGGGCCTAAGGGTATCGGGTTCCTGTTCATCAATGAAGAACTGCCTATTACTGGCTTGGTGCTAGGAGGAGAGCAGGAAAATAAGCGCAGAGCAGGAACGGAAAATATACCAGGTGTCATCGGATTCCAGCGTGCTGTAGAAATCAGACAGGCTGAAAAAAAGCGTATTAGAGAAGAATACCAGGCGTTAAAAAGCAGATGTCTGGCTGAACTCGATGCATCTGGTATCGATTATGAAGTAAATGGTTCGGTCGACCAGAGTTTGCCTCATATCTTAAGCCTTCATATTAAAGGTATTCCGGCAGACAAGCTGCTGATTCATCTTGATCTGGCCAGAATTGCAGTCTCTATCGGGTCAGCCTGTTCTGCTGGAAATGTCGATCCAAGTCCAGTTCTCGAAGCTCTTTACGGTTCTAACCATCCTGCCATCTCTGAAACGATTCGATTGAGTTTCGGCTATGGGGTCACGGAAGACGACTGCCGAACAGTTGTAGCGAAAATCAAAAAAGCAGTTGATTTTTTAGCTGAAACGTAAAATAATAGAAGTATAACGAGTGTCAGAGAGGATGTCGCCGATGGCTACACAGAAAAAAGACAGTCTGCTGGGAAGTAACACACATTACTCAGTCAATGACGAGGCAAAACGCTACACACTAAAAGACAACGGCTTTATGGAAACAAAGAACGGATCGTTTCAGTATGAACGGACTTTAAGTATCCATGCCGTAGATAAGAAAGCACCAAAAATAAAAATTGTTATATCTAAAGATTTAAATGAACTGAAACTATCTGCAGTAACGGCTAACGGACTGAAAAAGATTGATCTCTATAAATCAGACCAGCTTTCAGAGGAAAGAACATTTGCAGAAAATATTCTTAAGAGTTTAGTTGAAGGAAAAGTTCTGACCGTTGTAGACTGAATCAGTTAAATGAGATGGCCTGAGGATCAATCTGTGATCCTCAGGCTTTCCTTTTGAACAGAGGCACTGGATAAAAGAAGTGACATTACTGTTTATTGTTATGAATAGGCAGTATAAGAGCATTATCGTGTATCAAGTCAGGTAGAAACTGCATCTAGGAAAGTTGTCATGATATCTCTCACTGTAACGGTATATAATGAACTACAATTAGACAGTTTTTAATGACAGCTTATTGATTTAGAGAATAGTTTACTTCCACTATAGAGACTCTAGTGGAAGTTTTACTACCTAAGAAGGCTTAAACTACAGCTATAGCCCTTCTGGTGACATTTTCCCAGACGATCGAATCTGTAAGGTATAACTAGATCGCGTCTAGTTATACCTGTTGGAAAAACTGAGCCATACAGGTCCAGCTAAATAGTCTGTAATGACAGATAATCAAGCGAATAACGGAACAAACTGACGACAGAACCGATACAGTTAAGGTAATCAATACCATATGAAACCTTATTTCATAAGAATCTCCTAAAAAAGTCCGGGATGACTTGATTTCTTCTTTTTAGTAAGTATAATGAAACAGACTGGAAACTTACGAACCTTCAATTCGTGCAAGTGTACAGAATTTAATTGAAATGATGGTGAAGTGATGACAAATGCTAACAGCAATACTAGAGTAGTCGTCGGAATGAGTGGTGGAGTAGATTCCTCTGTGACGGCGTTATTATTGAAAGAACAAGGCTACGATGTAGTCGGCGTATTTATGAAAAACTGGGATGATACTGACGAGAATGGGGTCTGTACGGCTACTGAAGACTACAAAGATGTCGCTCTGGTAGCGAACAAAATCGGCGTGCCCTATTATTCAATCAATTTTGAAAAAGAGTACTGGGACAAAGTCTTTTCTTACTTCCTTGAAGAATATAAAAGCGGGAGAACACCCAATCCTGATGTCATGTGTAACAAAGAAATCAAATTCAAGGCGTTCCTGGATTATGCTATGAGTCTGGGTGCAGACTATGTGGCTACGGGACACTATGCTAGAGTCAGACGCGAGGAAGATGGAACAACACATCTGTTAAGAGGAGTCGATTCCAATAAGGATCAGACTTACTTCCTTAATCAGCTGTCACAGGATCAGTTGTCTCGAGTGATGTTCCCTCTTGGTGAGATGGACAAAAGTGAAGTCAGAAAAATCGCTGAGGAAGCAGATCTGGCGACTGCAAGGAAAAAAGATTCGACTGGAATCTGCTTTATCGGAGAAAAGAACTTTAAAGAGTTCCTGATGAACTATCTTCCAGCTCAGCCTGGACAAATGGTGACTGAAGATGGTGATGTAATGGGGCAGCACGATGGATTGATGTACTACACGATCGGTCAGAGAAAAGGATTAGGTATCGGCGGAAACGGAACGTCTAATGAGCCATGGTTCGTTATCGGTAAAAATCTTGAAACTAACGAGCTGATCGTTGGACAAGGCTTTACTCATCCGCATCTGTATGCGACTCATCTGACAGCGAGTCAGTTTTCTTTTACAACGACTCAGGAGCTTCCTGAGATATTCGACTGTACAGCTAAGTTCAGATACCGCCAGACAGACGTCAAGGTTACGGTAGACTGGAACAAAGAAGATAATACGGCCGTTGTTACCTTCGATGAACCGGCCAGAGCGATCACACCCGGACAAGCCATTGTCTTTTATGATGGAGATGTCTGTCTTGGAGGCGGTCTGATTGATAAAGCATACAAGGAATCCGAACTGCTTCAATATATTTAAGACGCATTAATTAAGACCATGAGAAACTGACAGTCCCTGCCTGATCAATAGTGTCAGGGAGAATACTGGACCAGCTGCTCCTGGTCTTTTTTCGCATTAATTGTCTATTTTTCCAGTACCTTTAGCCACAATGTGATCTCATCATTTATGATAGAAGTAAAATAAGGTATAATTAAAAGCGAACTTCGGGGGAGGGGAACTCGTATGTATTTTTTTGAGAAGCATGGGATGGACGAGACGCAGACATTTAATTATGCTGAACTGATAAACAGTTCCTTTCCATTACATTTTCATAGAGCTTATGAAATTATCATAGTTGAACAAGGGGAAATGACTGTCAAGATCGAAGGGAAATCTTATTATCTTTCAGAAGACGAAGGAGTATTCATTTTTCCTAATCAGCTTCACGAACTGATTACTGAGAATCAGTCCCACTGCAGGCTCCTGATCTTTTCTCCTGAAATGGTCAAAGACTTTTATTCAATGTACAAGCATGCTGTTCCTGATAACAACACAATAACAGTGAATGCCGATATTAAAAAGGAGAATATGACGTCTGTTTTTTCACAGAAAAGCATTCTTTATAAATTCTGCGACGAACTTACACGATCCACATCTTTCAGTCAGCGGAGTCTTCCGTCAAAAACAAAAATTATACAGACTATTCTCCTTTACATTGAGGAGCATTACTATGAGGACTGCACTCTCAAGACGGTGGCTCAGGACATTCAGTACGACTATGCTTATCTTTCCAAGCTTTTTTACCAGTACACCGGTATGTCATTTACGGAATACTTGAACCGATACAGAATTACACAGGCGGTTTATTTTTTGAAGAGCACAGACCTGCCAGTGAAGGAAATTGCGCATCAATGCGGCTACAATACATTAAGAACTTTCAATAGAAATTTTAAATTATATCAGTACAGTTCACCGACCGATTACAGAAATAAGCGCTAGACGGAGTAGTGAACAGGGATTTATCATCTGAATTACATAGAGAGGAGGGATCGGCATGCAGCAGAATCTTTTTGATAAAGAAAACGAACATTTTGTCACGGGTGAAGTATTATCCATCTACTATTCCAATCCCTCAAATTTTTATAAAGTGATGCTGATTAGCGTGAACGAATCGAGTGACACGCTCAAGGAGAAGGAACTGGTTATTACCGGGAATTTTGGTCAGATTCAGGAAGGGGATCAGTACAAATTTATCGGCAAGTGGACGGATCATCCGAAATATGGTGTTCAGTTTCAGTCGAGTAAATATCTGAAAGAGAAACCATCCAGTGAAGAAGCGATTGTCGCTTATCTGTCAAGCCCGCGGTTCAAAGGAATCGGTAAAAAGAGTGCGCAGGCGGTGGTCGACCACTTAGGGATTCACTGTATCGACAGGATTTTGGAGGACGAGTCAGTTCTGGACACAATTCCAGAACTTAACAGCAAAAAAAGACAGCAGCTGATTACCGTGCTGGATAAGGAACAGGGCATGCAGAAAATAATCATTGCACTGAATGATTTCGGTCTCTCCAATCAGCTGGCCTATAAGGTATATCAGCGTTTCGAAGGCAATACGTTACGTACGATACAGAAGAACCCGTATATCTTGATCGAAGAAATTGAAGGTATAGGATTTAACCGGGCGGATGCCATTGCTGAAGAAATGGGGATTGAAGGGGATTCGCTGGAAAGAATCAAGGCCGGCATCCTATATACGCTGGAAGAACAGACGATGAAAAGCGGTGATACGTTTGTAAATGCGGAATATCTGCTGAAACATACGATTGAAATCCTTGAAAAAAGTCGTCCGTTTTTGATTGATCCTGATAAAGTAGCAGAAGTCGTAATCGAACTGGTAGAAGATCAGGCTGTCATTAAAGACGAAACCCGGTTTTATCTGCCGTCACTTTATGCATCCGAGTGGGGTATTGCGAATGCATTCGACCGACTGCTCGATGAAGGAACAGATGATGAAGATGACAAACGGATCGATAAGGCCATCGATGAGTTTGAGCTCAGACGAAGCATTACTCTGGGAGACTCTCAGAAAAAGGCTGTAAGAGATGCTCTGAAGTCCCCGGTATTTGTTCTGACAGGAGGGCCCGGGACAGGGAAGACGACTGTTCTCGAGGTCATTGTTTCTGTTTTTGCTGAACTGAATGAGTTGAGTCTGGATCCGGATGATTACAGTGGGCAGCCATTTCCGGTGCTTTTGGCTGCTCCAACGGGACGAGCAGCTAAACGAATGAAGGATACTACAGGCCTGCCTGCGTCAACTATCCATCGTCTGCTCGGGCTGACTGGATCTGATGATGAAGAAGAGCTGCAGGAATCAGAGAAAGTGTTAAAAGGCTCATTACTGATCATTGATGAAATGTCGATGGTAGATACATGGCTGGCCTATCAACTGCTTAAAGCTGTTCCTGACGACATGAAAGTGATAATGGTCGGTGATAAGGACCAGCTTCCTTCGGTAGGACCCGGTCAGGTACTGAAGGATATCCTTGACAGTCAAGTTGTTCCTTTTCAGGAGCTGACAGATATTTACCGACAGGGCATCGATTCGTCAATTGTTACGCTCGCCCATGAAATAAAAAAAGGCGCTCTTCCTGAGGACTTCAGTAAAAAGAAGCAGGACCGTAATTTTTTCACCTGCAGTACCCAGAAGGTTCAGGACGTCGTCACTCTGCTGGTCTCAAAAGCGATCGAAAAAGGATATACCTCTCAGCAGATACAGGTACTGGCACCTATCTATAAAGGCGCAGCAGGGATAAACGAACTGAACAAGCTTCTACAGAACCTGTTCAACCCTGGATCTAAACGAAAAAAAGAGGTCAAGCAGCCTGATGGTGTTTACCGGGTAGGGGACAAGGTGCTTCAGCTAGTCAACGATCCGGAAAGAAATGTATTTAACGGTGATATGGGATATATCGTAGGGTTAGTTTCAGCTAAAGAATCAGAACTTAATGCGGAAGAACTCGTCATTGATTTCGATGGCACAGAAGTATCTTATCCTAGGGCGGAATGGAACAAGATTACCCTGGCTTACTGCTGTTCTGTACATAAATCACAGGGCAGTGAATATGATATGGTTATTCTGCCGCTAGTATTTGGCTATGGCAGGATGCTGAAAAAGGATATTGTCTATACTGCAATAACCCGAGCCAGTCAAACGCTGCTTCTATGTGGAGAGCGTCGGGCATTTGAAAAAAGCATCACTGAGCATACGACTTCCCGGCAGACATCTCTTGCAATGAGGCTTTCATCACTATCTGAAGAAAGCGCACAAGAAAAAGAAGATAACTCAGAGGGAGAACGCGATGATGAAGAAAAGAATGCGTACATCCTTACACCTGAAGCGGTCGACTCATTCAGTATCGATCCGATGATTGGCATGGAACAGTGTCAGCCCTAATAATAGCCCCCCCTTACGTCTGGAGTTCCAGTTAGCTGGGGGGCTATAGCTGTAATTATAGGATTGTCAGACCCAGAAATGTTGTTTGACCGTATCGATTGTAATCGAGTGAGTATGTTTATCTATAATTTCGCCATCACGCTGGCCGTACTGAGGCGTATCGAACTTCAACGTACAGGACTTTACTCGGTAAGCATGTATCTTTTTATGAGACAGATGAGACTCACTGGATACTATTCTATATAAAATCTGAAGAAGTTCCAGGAAACTGACTTTTTCAGCAATTACTATATCGATGTACTGATCTTGCGGATCTGCCAGTGGATGAATCGGAATACCCCCGCCAAAATACTTATTGTTGGCACAGACGATAAGAAGAATTTCGTCGAATGACAGATTCAGACTTTCATTATGAATACTCATAGAAAATGATTTCTGAGCGAAATAGGCTGAAAAAACAGACAGTAAATAAGAAAACTTTCCAGCGGTCTTCTTTTTTTTGTTGTTATCAAGTTTGGCAATTACCATACCGTCGATACCAAAACCCAAACTGTTTACTGCAATAAGATTTTCGGCGTCGGACACTCCTGTTATGACGTCAAGCTCTGTTTCTTCAGCTTTTGAGAGTATCCGTTCAAGAGATATTTCGATCGATCTGGATAAGTCATGAGAACGGGCAAAGTCATTTCCTGACCCAGTAGGCAGATAAGAAACGGCTCGTTTCTTAGCCGATCTGCAGATGCCTTCAACTACTTCATTTAATGTCCCGTCACCACCTACAGCAATGATAAGACAGTCGTCAGCCTTTTCATCTGAAAAAGTACAGGCGAGCTCTACCGCATGCCGCTTATATTGCGTTGTATGTATTTCATAAGTAAGAGAATACCTAAGCATATGGTCTCTAATTGCTTTTCTTGTATGTTTGCCTTTTCGTGAAAACTCGTTGACTATAAAAATTAGATGAGTATAATTGCCAGCCATTTCAGTCACCAACTCTATTTGATATAGTTATAGTATACGTTAAAATAATAATTTTGTAAGGATATTTTGAGTTTAATAAGAAGAAACATTTAATTTAACTGAAGATAAGATAGCTAATTTAATTGAAATCCATAATCTCGACTTAGAAAGCTTAAAAAGTGATTATTTTGAGTTTCCAGTTCCGTGGAATACAACAAGTTAAAAGTGTCAAAACTTAAAAGTTTTGACACCGATTTTGAAACCTTGTTAAACCAAAGTTGCCGAGGTGTCATAACTTAGGGTCAAAACTGTAGGTAAAAATCTAAATTTTTTACCGTATTTCATGAAAAATTATGGAGTGCGGTATTTTTATTGTGATACAATTAGCAGGCATAAATAAATGGTTCTTATAGGTAACTCCCAATAATCTATGAAAAATTATGTTTCCCAAATTTCTCGTTGCTCGTATGATGATTTCTGTCGATGAAGGTAATATAATCCAATCCTTGTCTGGATTAAACAGCTTTATAACAGATCCAGTAAAGCAACGAGAAGTATAAGAAGGCATGTTTAAAAAACTTCGTTTTTTTGAAGTTTTTCGAGATATGTAAAATCACTTCTACAGTATTAGTCCGTGTACTGTAGAACACTGTTCCCGAAAGATAATAAACGGATCCACTTGTCGGGCATTGTTTTTGCATCATCATGGACGAATGGAATCCTCACAGGAACTTCGCCATCTAATGACTGATGTGGACGTAGAA
>NZ_FNFK01000049.1 GCF_900101165.1 Alkalibacterium thalassium
GCGGAGTGGCATAACCGCTCTCTAGTTAAAGTCAGTCAGTGGTATCCTTCCAGTCAACTGTGCTCGTCTTGTGGGCATAACGCCGGGAAGAAACATCTGCATATCAGAGAGTGGATCTGCCCAGAATGCAAAGCGCATCATGACAGAGATATCAATGCAAGTATCAATATTTTAAACGAAGGCATTAAAATACTACAGTTTGTCTAACACACTCCAACCGTAGGGACTACGGGGGTAGCCTGGTAAATAAAAGCAACCGCTGATACTCTATTAAACAAGTGTGTCAAGTCTACTTTGTTCCCAGGAATCTCCCACTTCTAAGCGTGAGCGAAAGTGGGGGTAGTTCAACATAATACTATACGCTTATTGAAACGTAAAAGCAAAGGGACATAGACCATAACTTTTAAAGAAAGAAGGAACAGAATATGTTTAATGGAATTCATCATGTGGCGATCATTGCAAGTGATTATGACCGGTCTAAAGCTTTTTATACACAAACGCTCGGTCTGACTATCATCAGAGAAGTGTACAGAGAGGAAAGAGAATCATATAAGTTGGACCTGGAAGCTGGTAATGCTCAAATTGAACTCTTTTCATTCCCAGATCCTCCAGCTAGAGCGAATGGACCTGAAGCGGTAGGGTTGAGACACTTATGTTTCGAAGTGGATGATGTAGTAGAAGCAAAACGACAGCTGGAAAGCAAGGGAATCGAAGTAGAAGAGGTAAGAACGGATCCCTATACTGGAAGATTGTTCACTTTCTTCAAGGATCCGGATGGGCTCCCATTGGAACTTTATGAGAGAAGCTGAACGCAAAAAAGAACCCCTGTTTCCGCAGGGGCTCTTTTGCATAGAAAGGAGATGATTTATGAAAAAGAAAACTAGTAGTACTGCTACTAACTTTGTTTCTAAGTAAATGATAACGCATTCATTTTAGATAGTCAAGCCTTTATCAGATATTCAGTAAATTAATTATAACGCTTTCGAAAAAGTGAGGATATAAGCTGCCCCTCATACATGTTTGCTTGACGGTCTGATGAAAGTAAGGCAAAATGAAAACATAATCATTTAGGAGGAATCACCGATGAGAAAAAGAATGCTGCACACTTGCGTAAGAGTAAAGGATCTGGACAAGTCATTAGCTTTTTATAAAGATGTTCTGGGAATGAAAGAAGTTCGCCGTCTGGATTATCCCGACTACAAGTTCACCCTGGTTTATCTGGCATTGCCTGGAGATGAAGTGGAGCTGGAGCTGACATATAATTATGATCAGGAAGAACCGTATGATCTGGGAAATGGATACGGGCATATTGCAATAGGCGTAGAGAACCTTAAAGATACTCACGAAGAGTTTAGTCAGTCTGGGCAGGATGTTACAGAGTTGACTGAATTATCTGACGGTGCAGCATCTTACTTCTTTATTAAGGATCCTGATGGATATAAGATCGAGATTATTCAGTTGAAAGATTAATTTGTTTTATGTATCGGGTCTAGGATCCGATACTACATATGAGGGGAGAAATAAAATGGGGAGTGCAAACTGCGACACAGGGGCATTTCATTATGCATCACGAAGAGAGCTAGCGGTAGGTAAAAATGGAATGGTTGCTACATCACATCCGCTAGCTGCACAAGTCGGGCTCGACATACTGAAAAGAGGTGGAAATGCCATCGATGCAGCCATAGCAACTGCTGCGACACTTACTGTTGTGGAGCCAGGATCGAACGGCATCGGAGGAGACAGTTTCAGCATATTATGGAAAGACGGAGAACTGCATGGGCTGAATTCCAGTGGGCCATCTCCTGAAGGGTTGGATCCAGATCCATACCTGACAAAAGAAAAGGACTTTCCAACTTTTGGCATCAATGCAGTCACTGTTCCTGGCGTTCCAGCCGGATGGGCTGCTCTAAGTGAAGAACATGGGAAACTTCCCCTTAAAGAAGTGCTGGAACCTGCTGCGAAAATAGCTGAAGAAGGATATGTGATTACCCATACAGTTTCCCAAGCATTTCAACGCACCTTCAAACGATTCACTAAAGAGAAAGACAATCACCCGGAACTCGAGACCTGGTTCAAGGTCTTTGCGCCAGAAGGTAAAGCTAAACATGCCCTGGATATCATTAAACTTCCGGGACATGCCAGAGGTTTGAGGCTTATCGGTGAAACAGGAGCGGATGCTTTCTATAAAGGCGAGATTGCTGAAGCCATCGATTCGTTTTCCAAAGAATATGGTGGAAGCTTAAGACTGGTCGATCTAAAATCGTTCAAACCAGAATGGGTCGATCCTATTTCCGTGGACTATAAAAGCTACAAAGTCTGGGAGATGCCGCCAAATGGCCAAGGGATTGTTACGTTAATGGCACTAAATACGCTTAAGCATCTGGAACTCGCTGGTAAAGATGATGCGGAGACGCTGCATAAGCAGATCGAAGCAATCAAACTGGCTTTTGCTGATGGGAATCTAACTGTTTCCGATCCTGGGAGGATGACGGTAAGTTCAGAGGAGCTGCTTTCTAAATCATATGCCAAGGAAAGAGCAGATTTAATCAGCCATGACGCCATCGATGCCGTGCCAGGTATCAGTGATTTATCCGGAACTGTCTATCTTGCTGCAGCAGACGCTGACGGAAATATGATTTCATACATTCAAAGTAATTACATGGGCTTCGGTTCAGGGGCAGTCATACCAGAATATGGCATCAGTCTTAATAACCGGGCCGTTGGGTTCACGAAAGAAAAAGGGCATGTCAATTCTCTGGCACCGGGCAAGAGGCCGTTCAATACGATCATTCCAGGTTTTCTGACTAAAGAGGGCCAGCCAGTGGGACCATTTGGAGTGATGGGTGGACACATGCAGCCTCAAGGTCATCTTCAAGTGATCCAGTCCATGATTGATTTCGGGCTGAATCCTCAGGATGCTCTAGACAAACCAAGATGGCAGTGGGTCAAAGGGCGGAAAGTACTCGTTGAACCTGAAATCCCATTTTCTGTACTGACAGATCTGAAACGCCGGGGACACGACATAGAAGTGACTCTTGAAAAAGGTCAGTTCGGAAGGGGTCAGATTATTTTAAGAAACAAAAATGGTGTGCTGATCGGAGGGACAGAACCGAGAACGGATGGAACGGTTGCTGTCTGGTAAACAGATAAATTATAAGCGAAGGTGGAGAGGTATAATGGCAGTACTGGCTTTTGATATCGGAGGAACGTCAGTGAAGCATGGAGTCTGGTCTGATGAATCTTTGTCAGATAAAGGAAAGTTTAAAACACCCCAGACCTGGACTGAAATGAAGGCTCAACTTTCTCGTGTGAAAGAAGAGGCTGACTTGACATACAGCCTCGAAGGAGTCGCATTTTCTGCTCCCGGAGCGGTCAATCAGATCGACAGGCAGATAGAAGGGGTCAGCGCAGTCAGATACCTCCACTTCTTTCCTATATATGATGAACTTGAGGAAATGTTTGGACTTCCTGTGTCGTTTGAAAATGATGCAAACAGTGCAGGTCTGGCTGAAGTATGGAAAGGAGCTGCCAAAGATAACGACAATGTTCTATTTATAGTGATTGGAACAGGAATCGGGGGAGCAGTTATTGTCAATAAAAAAGTCCATCATGGGTCGCATTTGTTTGGTGGAGAATTCGGCTTTATGTTACTTAATGAAACAAAGGCGTTCAGTCAGGTTGGCACAGCTGTGGCTATGTCCCGCCGTTATGCAGATCGAATGGGGATAGGTTACGATGATATAGATGGAAAGGCTGTGTTTGAACTTGCCAGCCAGGGGGATGCCATCGCTAAAGAAGAAGTTGACACCTTTTTCATGTATCTGACTATGGGAATGTATAATTTAGCTTACGCATTTGACCCTGAAAAAATTGTTATCGGAGGAGGGGTGTCCAGTATGGAAGGCATCCTTGAGCGGATCGAAGTCGAATTTGACTCTTTATTTGCGCGCCTGCAGCATACGCCGTTCCGACCAGTCATTGAAACATGTGAGTTTAAAAATGATGCGAACCTTATTGGAGCCGTCTATAACTTTATACAGAAGAATAAATAGACAAGACAGCTTCTAGGAGGAAAATAATGAAAATAAACAAAAATGATACGCTGCTGTTCATCGGTGACAGCATAACAGACGTCGGACGTGATCGTATGGACGGCAAAGATTTAGGCAAGGGCTTTCCTTTGATGATTGCCTCGCATCTTCAGTCAAGATACCCATCAAAAAGGCTGACGATCCTAAATAGGGGTATTGGTGGAGACAGCCTGAAAGATCTGAAAAGGCGATGGGAGGATGACTGCCTGATCATTAATCCGGATATCGTTACTTTACTCATAGGCATAAATGATACCTGGCGAAATCAGAATGACGGAGTGGAATTGACAGAAGAAGAACTGGAGGAATTTGAGTCAGACTACCGATTCCTTCTGAAATCGCTTCACCAAAGGACGGATGCTCGAGTTATTTTAATGGAGCCGTTCGTCCTGCCTTATCCGAAGGACAGAGTAGGATGGAGGAATGATCTCGATAAACGGATTCAGATTGTCAGGAAAATGGCGAGAGATTACCAGACTGAACTCATTCCACTGGATGGTCTTTTGAATGCGGCTGGAATACGTGACGGGTTTAGCTATTATACAGGAGATGATGGCGTCCATCCGACTGTAGCCGGTCATGGACTGATCGCGAGCAGCTGGCTGAAATCTTTTGATGAATAAATGCTTGCGTAACCTTTCAGAATATGATAAAGTACTTGTTATGCGATGAGTCGAGGACTCCATAGTTTATGGAGACTCTGCACGATACAGATGCTTGAGCATCACAACAGGAAGTTGGTATCGGAGGAAGAATTGATGTGAACTTTTCTTTCTCGCTTATAATATGAAAATAATATAAGTTGCGAAAAAAGCACGGGCCCCTTGGTCCGTGCTTTTTTGTATCATGCAAATAAAAAGACAGTTAGCCATGTAATCTTTCAGACGGTTAATTGAGTTAATAAGTAAATTAATGGTTGAATTATTCCTAGTTGAAGGAACAAATGACACGGCTGGTGCGGATGACTCTATTTCATCAGGGGTTCTGGTATACGGTGCAATAATTGCTGTCATTCTTACAGCAGTTATATCAGTTATCTATTTAAGAAAAAGAAATTAGATGTACGAAAACGAGGGAAGATTTGTATGAAAAAACAAGCTCCCCCCCTGTTTTTTTAAGTGTTTGGTGCGATGTACATGGGGATTGCCCTTTCAATCATCCCACTAATCCTGCTCTATACATTCCTCTCCCGATATATTATCGGAGGCGTCACAGCAGGTGGTGTCAAACAGTAGAAAAGCAAGGAGATCACCTTTTAGAGGGGGTCTCTTTTTCTATGCGTATAACTTTTGAACTCCCCCCACTTACTCGCTAACGCTCCTTGAAGTGGGGGATTCCTGAGAACACCAACCTATCGGTCGGTTACTTTATCAGGCTAACCCCGTAATCCCTACGGTTAATCGCAACGCTTCGTTGCGAAGATTCATGCTTGCGTTAATATCTCTATCGTGATGACTATTGCACTCAGGGCAAGCCCATTCACGGACAGTGAGATTCTTAACGGCTTTGTTTTGGTAGCCACAATTTGAACACAATTGGCTGGATGGAAAGTTTTTCGCCACAGTGACAACTTGTTTGCCGTACCAGTCTGCTTTGTATTTAAGCATAGTCCGGAACTCTGACCATGAGACTTCGCTGATGGCTTTACTCAACTTGCGGTTCTTTACCATGTTCGACACCTGCAAACCTTCGATACCGATGATGTCGTGGTTTTTGACAATCTCGGTTGAGATTTTGTGCAAGTAGTCGGTTCGGGCGTTGACCATCTTTTCGTAGAGGCAAGCGACTTTCTGTTTTTGCTTCTGGTAATTCTTTGCATCGAGCAACGGACAGTTTCGTTTGATAGCCAACTCCCGTCTACGGGCAAGCTTCTTCTGCTCTTTCGCTAACTTCTGCTCGATTTTGCGGAAGAACTTCGGATTTTGATAGACTGTACCATCTGACAGAATGGCGAAGTCTTTCAATCCGACATCAATACCCACAGCAGAACCCGTCTTATCTATTTGTTCGATTTCAGTTTCGACTAAAAGAGAGACAAAGTATTTGCCGCTCGGCTTGCGTCTGACGGTGGCATTCAAAATACGTCCGTCTACGTCGTAACTTTTGGCGAACCGCACCAGACCAAGTTTCGGCAATTTAATGTGATTGCCGACAATCGCAATATTACCATTTGTGCATTTGGTCGTGTAGGACTGCACGGCATTCTTCTTCGACTTGAAGCGTGGAGCCTTGTTCTGCTTTCTAAAAAAACACTTGAACGAATCATCGAGATGACGTAACGCCGATTGCAATGAGATACTATCCACTTCTCTTAGCCAGTCGATTTCTTTCTTTAGTTCGGTCAGTTGAGCGGAGCAGGAATTGTAGCTCAGTCCTTTGCCCGTGCTTTCGTACAGCTCGTTCCATTTTGCAAGGAAATGGTTGAAGACGAACCGACTGCACCCAATCGTCTTCGCAATCAGGATTTCCTGCTCTTTGTTCGGGTAGATGCGGAACTTATAGGCTTTGTGTCTCATTGATTTCCACCCCCTTTAAATGATATACTTATTGTATCATTTAAGATATTATTTGTATATCATTAAGGAGTGAAAACAATGGAAAAGCAATCAGTTATTTTACGATTTCCGAAGACATTGCTCGATAGGGTGGACAAGTACAAAGAGCAGAAAGGGTTCGGTACTCGTACTCAAACAATTTTTCACTTGATTCAAACAGCACTCGAACAATCGGACAATCGGGACGGCTAAAGCCACCTCGTGTCCGAAGCCGATTCATCCCCCACTTTACACTTCGTAAGAAGTGGGGGTCTTCTCGGCTATTTTAGATAAAAGCTTAAGATATATGCTAGAGTAAGGGTAAGTAAGAGATTATCAGTGTCGGAGGGAAGTATAGATGCCTACAATAGAGACAAAAGAGCACGATGTGAGTCCTGGAAAAGAAGAAGACGTTATAGTCAAAGCTGGAAGGTTCAGAATTTATTTCCAAAACTACTACACAATTATTTCTCTTGGAAATGATTTATTTACAGGTATTCTCTACCTCACAGGTAGTCTCGTCCAGACATTCACAGATCTGGATACAGTTGGAATGTATTTGTATATTTTTGCCAGTTTCTTTCTACTGATGCGGCCGATACTTAAAATCATGCATAATGTATTTTTGTACAGTGAAGAAGAATATAGACGCAAGATACTTGGAGAAGATACTGTTGAATCGGAAGATAGAGCAGAAGGAGATTCTGATAAACCGACAAAAGAAGTTGAAATAAAAAGTGACTCTTCAGATGAAGGAGAAAATAAAGGAGAAAATGAAGAAATTGAAAAAGACTACAATGATGATTATTATGAGGATGAAAAAAAAGATGAGTAGAGGGACACCCTACTCATCTTTTTATGCGGTTTCTTCTACAGCCAGTTTACGATGTATTTCTGCCAGTTCAAGTTCTCTTACTTTGCGAGGCAGGAAGCATCGAATCTCTTCTTCGTTATACCCAATCTGCAGGCGTCGGTCATCCATAATAATTGGGCGTCTAATCAGACTTGGTTCATTTTCGAATAATTCAAGTAATTCATTTAGAGATAGATCGTCAATATCTTCAGACAGTGCCTGATAGGCCTGAGAGCGATATGAAATGAGTTCACTGGTGCCTTCTTCTGTAAGGCTGAGTATCTGCTTAATTTCTTCTTTCGTCAACGGTTCATGGAAGATATTCTTTTCATTAAATTCTAAATTCTGTTCTTCTAACCACGCTTTAGCTTTTCGACAAGATGTACAACTTGGGGATACGTATAATGTAATCATTAGTCACTACTCCTTTATAAAAAGTCTCGCTCGTGCATTTTATGTAGAACATGTTGAAAGAATAAAATGTGAACGTTTTGTTACAATTTCAATTCTAAGAGTAAACAGAAGAAAATGCAACACTATTTGACACTTTTTTGTCACAAGTATCGTTTTTTAAAGTTAGACACTTATTTGTCATATTCTTGTCACAATGTAATTTTAATTTTAAATACTCTGTACCAAACAATAGTCGCGTTATTTATCTTCTCGGAGTACACTGATTATAGTACAATTGACAGGAGGAAAACGATGAATAAAATACAATTAGGCACATCAGATTTATCGGTATCTGAAGTGGCGCTGGGCTGTATGCGAATGGATAAACTGAATAGTAAGGAAGCGGCTGGTGTCATAAATGCTGCTTTTGAATCCGGTGTCAATTTCTATGATCATGCGGATATTTACGGTGGAGGAGAGTCTGAGAAGCGATTTGCACAGGCGCTTGAACTGACATCAATCAAACGTGATGATATTATCTTACAGTCGAAGGCGGGGATTCGATCCGGCTATTATGATTTTTCTAAAGAACATCTAATAAACTCAGTTGAGGGGATCCTTAATAGACTCGATACAGACTATATAGATGTCCTGCTGCTTCACCGACCGGATGCACTTGTCGAACCTGAAGAAGTGGCTGAGGCTTTCGATACTTTACACAGTTCTGGGAAAGTGAGGCAGTTCGGTGTGAGCAACCACAGTCCGTATCAGATCGAGCTGCTGAAAAGGCATGTCAAACAGGACTTGATTGCGAATCAGCTTCAATTAAGTGTCATGCATACTGGAATGATCGATGCCGGGGTTCAGGTGAACACGAAGCAGAAGGGATCGATCGACCATGATCGTGCAATCCTTGATTACTGCAGGCTGAATGACATAACTGTACAGCCATGGTCCCCTGTTCACGGTCCGGACGGTGTATTCTTGAACCATCCTGATTATGGTGAGGTCAATGAAACCTTGAAATTACTCGCTGATAAATATGAAACAGATCATGAAGCACTGGCGATTGCCTGGCTGTTAAGACATCCAGCTAAAATGCAGATAATTCTGGGAACGATGAATGAAAAACGAATCAGAAATTATTCCTCTGCATCGGAAATATCTTTAAGCCGTGAAGATTGGTATACGGTGTATAAAGCATCTGGAAATCCTCTGCCTTAGGCGAATTATCAGTGGGAATCATAGGTTTTATCTGACAATTTCTAAGGTGAGTGTTATACTGACAGTGTAAGATCAATTTGGAAGGGGTTCTTTATTATGATGGATGATATCAAAAAAGCTTTGCTGGTCGGTGTCGGATCTACGGCTATCGCACTTGAAAAAGCAGTAGAACAAGTTGACAAATTAGTCAGTCGAGGGAAATTGACCGTTGCTGAAGGTAAGAAGTTGACAGAAGAATTGATTCAAAGGAAAAATAAAGAGGTTTCTTTGGAAGAGAGAGAAACACTTGAAGCGATCTTGCTTGAAATGAATGTAGCTCAAAGAAAAGACATCGAAGACCTGGAAGCTAAGGTTGAAGAACTTGAACGCAAACTGACAGATAAATCAACTGAAGTATAATGATAAGGTGTTGATCATATCCTGGTCAGCACCTTTTTTACCTTATTGAAAGGAGGCCAACTTTTGAAAAGTAACCGTGAACGACTGACAGAAATCGCCAGTGTACTGGCATCATACGGATTCGGCCATATTTACCGGACACGAGTAAGAACTAAGCACAAAGAACAGGATGCAACAAACCTGAGACTGGCATTTGAAGAGTTGGGGCCAAGTTTCATCAAGATCGGTCAGATCATATCTACAAGACAGGATCTGCTTCCACCAGAATACATTAAGGAAATGTCTAAACTGAGAGATGATGCGCCTCCTTTTCCGTATAAAGATATCAGGCGTATTTTTAAAGAAGATTTTAAAGAGGAGCTTGAAGATGTATTTGAATGGGTTGAGCAGACCCCTCTTGCTAGTGCTTCCGTTGCTCAAGTACACAGAGCGCAACTACTGACTGGTGAACAGGTTGTTATAAAAGTCCAGCGTCCGGAAATTGAAGAAAATCTACTACGCGATATTCAGCTGTTTTCACGTATCGTATCCATAGCGCCAGAAACAGTTAAGGAAATGCTTGTCGATGCCAAGGCTGCGTTTAAAGAAATTGAAGAAACGACCAAACAAGAGCTGGATTTCAGGAATGAAGGACAGGCTCTCATCAAGTTCCGTAAATTGAACAAAGAACTGGATGCAGTTACGGCGCCCAAACCCGTTCTAACTTATACATCAAAACGGGTATTAGTTGAAGAATACGTCAAGGGAATACGTGGACTGAATCAGGAGGAGATCAGGGAAGAAGGGTATGAAAAGAAGGATATAGCAGAAAAGCTTGTCTACTCTTTTCTGTCACAGATCTTTAAGGATGGTTTTTTTCACGGTGACCCGCATCCAGGTAACCTGGTAATCAAGGAAAAGAAAATCGTGTTCATTGATTTTGGAATCGTCGGGGAACTTTCCGATAGCGTGAAAGATGATCTCATTAGCATTATGAGAGCAATTGTCTTCGAAGACTTGGATCAGCTTATGAATCTGCTTCTCCAGATGGCTATCACTAAAGAGAAGGTCGACCGGTTTGATTTCAGTGAAGATCTTCATGATTCTTACCAGTCCTATATTACCAGAAGTTTTGGGCAAATTGATCTAAGCACATTTTTTTCAGACGTGCTGCACGTGACGCATAAATATAAAATGATTATGCCTAATGACTTTATTTTACTGGCAAAGTCTCTGACTATTCTTGAAGGCGTAGTCTCTGACTTGCACCCAGATATTAATATTATGGAAATTGCTTCAACCTACATCAAGGCCAGCAATGACATCAGTCTGATTAACAAACTGTCGAAGGAAAAACTTAAAATTGGTGTCTATCAACTGGCTATGGATTCATTCAAGCTGCCTTCTACATTCAAGCGAGTACTGGATACTGTCAACAATGGCAGATTGATGGTCCATATCGATCTGGTTCATTTCGAGGATAAGTGGCGAGAAGTTAACAAGATGGTCAATCGTCTGGTCTTTGCTTTAATCATTGCTGCTCTGATCATTGCTTCTTCCGTGATATTTGTCCTTTCGGAAGGCACCGGCGTATCCTTCTTTGCGATTGCGATTTTTATAGGTGCCGGAGTTATGGGGATGTGGCTGCTCATATCCATCATTCGATCAGGAACATTGTAGCTGAAGCCAGGGGAGGGAATCTGAATGTCCATCACACATCGTACAGTAAAAATGGTTCTGGCTACGCTGCTTGCGATCTATACAGCAGATTTTCTTCAACTTGATCATACACTGGCTGCAGGGATCATAGCAATTCTGAGTCTTCTTGATACTAAAAGGGCGTCTTTTATTACTGCCTTCAAGAGGGTCGCTTCAACTGTGACCGCGTTTTTGATAGCTTCAGTCGTATTCTACCTGGCCGGGTTTTCCGTTACAGCTTTTGGACTCTATCTAATTATATATATACCTTTAGCATACCGTTTTGATCTACAATCGGGGATCGCCCCATGCTCAGTTCTTGTCACTCATTTTATTGGAGCTGGAAGCATCTCCTGGAGCTGGCAGCTTAACGGCTTTCTACTCATGACGATCGGCGCAACCAGTGCCTTGCTGCTAAATTTATGGATGCCATCTCATAAAAGTGAACTGGCTGAAAGCAAGCGTCAGGTTGATGAGGGCATCAGACTGATACTGAAGGGGATTTCTGATCGTTTATCAGGAAAGGATCTGACAGTCAAACTTACCGACCAGGTTAGGGAAGCTGAGGATCTGATCAGTGAAGCAAAAGCTCAGGCATTAAAGGACTACGATAATCAACTGTTTCATAAGAATGATTATAGTTTGAAATATGTTCAGATGCGCGGGCAGCAGCTGGCATCGATTAGAAAGATGCTGCATTCACTCCAGAACAGCGGATTGGGATCTGAGGAGGCAAGGATACTGGCCGAATTGTTCAATAGTACGTCAGAACAGCTGAACGAAAAGAACACAGGGCAGAGTCTGCTGGAAAACATTGCTGAGCTTTACAGAACGTTCAGACAGTCAGGTCTGCCGAAGAGCAGAGCTGAATTTGAAAATCGAGCCTATCTGTTCATGCTTTTAAATAATATTGAGGAGTTTATTGAAATTAAGCGATCATTCTTCGTCAGGGAAGGATCTGTTGAAGAAGAAAATGAAAAGTGACACATGTCGTTCTCCTGTCAGTCAGGAGGGGCATGTGTCACTTTTTTTAGTCGATTTCTCTTAGAGAAAGAGGTTTATCCAGTATTTCTTTATATATAATTGCCTGTTTCAGCTGGCGCTTGTCAAAATCAGTAGCTGAACGTGGGCGTTTTTTTCGATTTTTCGAAGAACTTAATGAGACGACATCTTTGATGATCGGCTCACTGTTCTTTCTCCGATCGTAGCGTTCGCGCTCCGGACGTCTTTCTCTTTGAACACGACCCGGACGGCTGTTCTGTCGCTTCTCGTTCAGAAGGTTTCGTTTTGAAGCTTCTATTTTATCGCTGCTTTCTCTGGCTTCAGGATTCTGAGCAGTTTTTTTAGCAGTTTTTGAAAACAGAGAAGCTACACTAGAAACAATCACAAAAAATATAAAAAGCTGAACGATCCATACGATTAAGAATCCCATTTATATCACTCTTCTTCTTCAGTTGACTGGTCAGAAATGGCTGATCTCATATCTGTATCGGCATTGATGTTTTTCATTTTATAGTAATCCATGACACCTAAGTTGCCGCTTCTTAGTGCTTCAGCCATGGCCAATGGTACTTCAGCTTCAGATTCAACCACTTTGGCACGCATTTTCTGAGTTTCAGCACGCATTTCCTGTTCCTGAGCGATCGCCATTGAGCGACGTTCTTCAGCTTTAGCCTGTGCAATATTTTTGTCGGCTTCAGCTTGCTCAGTCTGAAGTTTAGCTCCGATATTACGTCCGACATCAATGTCGGCAATGTCTATGGACAGGATTTCAAAAGCTGTACCAGAGTCCAGGCCTTTGCTTAATACAGTTTTAGAGATCATATCCGGATTTTCCAGTACATCAGAGTGTTTGTCAGCAGAACCGACGGTAGTTACGACCCCTTCACCGACACGGGCAATGATCGTATCTTCTCCAGCACCCCCGACTAAGCGTTCAATGTTGGCACGTACGGTAACTTTAGCTTTTGCAACGATTTCGATTCCGTCTTTAGCTACGGCTGCGATATCAGGTGTAACAATAACTTTAGGGTTAACCGATACTTGTACAGCTTCAAATACATTACGTCCAGCCAAGTCGATGGCTGCTGCTTTTTCAAATTCCAGTTCAATTTCAGCTCTGTGTGAAGCAATCAATGCATCTATAACTGCGTTGACATTACCACCAGCAAGAAAGTGAGCTTCCAGTTCGTTCGTACTCAAGGATAGCCCGGCTTTAGTTGCTTTAATTAGAGGACGGATGATTGCATGTGGACTAACTTGACGCAGGCGCATACCTACTAATGTACCGATTCCTACCTTGACTCCTGAGAAATAAGCGGTCACCCAAAGTCCAACGGGTACAAAACGAAGGAAGATACTGATGAAAATCAGTATGATGACAGCGGTTATAATGATACCTACAAACCCATTATCTAATACATCCATATATATTCTCCTATTCTATTTTTTTCTGACAGTAATTTTTGTGCCTTTTACTTTTTCTACAATGACTTTGGTGCCTTTAGAAATATGACCATCTACACTCAGAACATCATAAGAGCGTGGGTCGTCCTGAAACGTCACTTTTCCTGATGGACGGAGGGGAGTTTGTGCTTCACCTTCAAGTCCTTCAGTAATGGTCTGTTTGTCAGACTCAGATTCTTTATCAGCAGATCGTTCAGCCAAGTTCGTCTGAAGGATCAACTTATTTACATTAGTCAGTGAGTATCCATTCTTAATCAGATAAAAGACTACACCCGAAGTGATAACCACAGACAAGCTGAGATCCCGGACTGTCTGTCCGATATCACCGATTGTCAGATACAGTCCTGATATGAGCAGTATAATACCAACTATACCTGCTAATCCGAATTCCGGTACGAATATCTCAAAAACGATCAGAAGTAAACCGGCAGTGAACAATATTAAGGGTAACCATGTTTCAATACCGATGAACCAGAAATAGACAGCTAAACTGACTAGAGTCAATCCCATCCCACTTTTAATAAAAGGGGTAAGGATAGCTAATGTGACACCAATGAAGCCAAGTCCTAAAAGAATTCCTTCCATAATGATTTGCCTCCTTCCTTAGTGAATCGAGGTTACCTGTTTGCAAGTTCATCATACCATTTTAACATTCTTATGTCATCGGTCGGAGGGCGTATCTGACTAATTATTTATAATCCAAAATGAGAAAAAGTATAAGAGAAAAAATTTGGTAATGCGACTATAATAGGTTACAATGATACTAAAGATAGTCTGAATTAAAATGATTAAAGAAAAGTTAGAGACAAGTAGACTAGTATAACGGGAACTGTCAAATTTTTTATGAAAACTAAAAATTAAAGGTGGTGAAGGCCCACTGACTATACCAATCGGAGCCGCATTTGCCCTTGACAAACACTTGAATGGTTTCAGTTAAGGTCACAAGGGTGACGGTAGACAAATCAAAGGCATGACAAATACACCCTTGAATTTAACCAGTTTAAACCATTCAAAAGTTCGGTTTGTCAAGGGTTCGCTTTGCCAAATGCTCATGTTCTTTTTCGTGCTGATGTAGACCACTTCGGGATCAGGTGCCAAATCAGGCGACACTTTGCACATACGTCTGTGCGAGCTCAATGATTTTCAGCCATTTCGCTGGCATATGTGGTTGCTTTTGGACTT
>NZ_FNFK01000051.1 GCF_900101165.1 Alkalibacterium thalassium
TCCAAAAGCAACCACATATGCCAGCGAAATGGCTGAAAATCATTGAGCTCGCACAGACGTATGTGCAAAGTGTCGCCTGATTTGGCACCTGATCCCGAAGTGGTCTACATCAGCACGAAAAAGAACATGAGCATTTGGCAAAGCGAACCCTTGACAAACCGAACTTTTGAATGGTTTAAACTGGTTAAATTCAAGGGTGTATTTGTCATGCCTTTGATTTGTCTACCGTCACCCTTGTGACCTTAACTGAAACCATTCAAGTGTTTGTCAAGGGCAAATGCGGCTCCGATTGGTATAGTCAGTGGGCCTTCACCACCTTTAATTTTTAGTTTTCATAAAAAATTTGACAGTTCCTAAATATTTCTATCCTTCTTTTATTCATCTATCTCCTCCTGTTAAACTGGTAATGATTGGACATCTGCCATCAGAACTTCTTGATCCTGAGCATTGGACAGTTAAATCTTGCAAAGTTTTTTTAATTTTTTCTAAATCTTTTATCTGCGCTTCAATCTCATCAATTTTTTGGACAGAGTATTGAAGTACTTCTTCAGAATTAACTTGTGTCTTGTCATCGGAAATGGAAATGAGTTGTTTAATTTCATTGAGAGTAAATCCTAACTCCTGCGAACGTTTGATAAACTTAATACGATCTACATCTTCTAAAGAAAAAATTCGGTAGCCAGCTCTTGTTCTAGGTGGTTCTGGAATGAGTTGCCGTTTCTCATAGTACCTTACTGTTTCGATATTGACATTGGACTTTTCAGCGACTTCACTTATTTTTAATCCTGTCATGCTTTCACCTTCTATTCTAATTATCCTCCCTGTACTTAGGTACAAAGTCAAGATTATTTTAACATGTAAAAAATAATCTTAGTTACCTACGGCCATTTTAATAAATCTTTTTCTTCCCCAATATCCCATAATCAATATACTGATCAATATACCGATAATACTAATGAACAATGACATATGAGGAAGTTGTGGGGTTAAAATTGCTCGTAATGCCTCATTCACGTAGACTAATGGATTTAAAAGGACAAGTACTTGAATAATGGGTGTCACATGCAAGGTATTCCATGAAAAGAATACAGATCCAAGAAACACTAATGGGATTAAAAATCCAGGAAACATGGCAGCAACTTGACTCGGTTTAATAATCGTTCCAACGAGTAAACCGAGCGTCGCAGAAGAAATTGATGCTAACAATATAACCACAAGTAGCAGCCCCCCCCCTGTAAAGTAAGTGTTAAATCTAAAGAATTTCCCATGAAAATTAAGGAAAGTGGTAAGACAATGAGTCCACCAATCCATGCCTCAATGATTCCTACACACATTTTCGCTAAGGCAACTACACCTACATTCACTGGAGCCATCAACCGATCTTCTATTTCTCTTGAAACATTAAAATCCATCGTTAGTGGAATAGCGGTTCCGTGGATTCCGGTTACTAAAATACTCATTCCAACGATTCCAGGAAACATTTGATTTGGAAATTCATTAGATACAAGTCCAATTCTTGGCAGAATATACCCATACAACAAGATAAGCATAAAGGGCAGCATCGCTACACGAAAAACAAATTCCCACTTATCCCGAAGTTGGACAAGCAAATCCCGCTTCACCATTGCCTTGAATGCTCCCCAAGAATTTTTTGTCTGTGTATTATGCTGTTCTGTCATCTTTTATACCTCCTTTACTTGTTAAATGGATAAAGACATCATCTAATGTACTTTTACTTAAACTAATTGTTTCCAATGAGGTGTCTAATGTTCTGATCCAGTCCATGATTTGATTGAAGTCAGGGTGTGCACTTTTTACATATAGTAGCAATTCTTCTTCTTTTACAACGACATTTTCGACTTCTGGTAATCGTTCTGCTTGTTGAGCAAATTCAGGAGAAAAATCAGAAAACGTTATGGATATAATATTATTTGCTGGAATTAATTCTTTCAACTCTTCCGTTGTTCCAATGGCTTGTATTTTTCCTTTATCTACAATAGCAATTCGATCGCATAATTGTTCTGGCTCTTCCATATAATGGGTTGTCAGAAAGATAGTAGTACCTGCTTTATTTAATGTTAGTATTTGCTCCCACAAAATAGCTCGATAAGCTGGATCCAATCCTGTGGTAGGTTCGTCTAGAAACAAGATTTCCGGTTGGTGCACCATTGCGCGTGCAATTTTTAGCCGCTGGGCCATTCCACCAGAATAACTTCGAACAAAATCATGCTGTCGGTCTTTCAGCCCAAACTTTTCTAGATACTCATCTGCGCGTTGGTTAGCGGTAGAGTCGTCTAATCCAAAATATTTAGCATGGTAGGTAAGATTTTCTCGAGCGGTTAGACCTTTATCAAGATTATTATGCTGAGCGACGACACCAATCTTTTGTCTTGCCCACGCCGGGTTTTCTAAAATTGGTCTATTGTTAATCAAAATCTCTCCAGAAGTTGGCTGCTTTTGGGTTGTCAACATACTAATCATCGTACTCTTTCCCGCTCCATTAGGACCTAAAAAACCAAAAATTTCTCCTTGTTTCACTTCTAAGTCGATTCCTTTCACAGCTTCAATTTTTCGGTTTTTAGAAATTAAAAAATCTTTTGTTACATTAATTGTCTGAAGAATGTTCTTTGTCACTTTACTTCCACCTCTCTTTTTTCTCCCCCTTTATAATACAGTCTGGAGTTAGGTACAGAGTCAAGGGTTAATACTTTTTCATATCTTCTTAATCAGATCCTAAAATATAACTTCTTACTCAGTGATAAATTCTAATTTTTTATAATTAGTGTAAGTTATGAAGGTAGGACGACCTAAATAGAATATAGAAAACACACTTTACTCATGTTATTCTAGTAAGGTGAGAATTTATAATAGAGTAGCAGAAAAAGGAGATTGTATTATCTGGAAGAAAGCAATCGCAGAAGTAATGGGTACATTATTTTTGGTGTTAATCGGGACAGGAGCAGTGGTCTTTGGGGACAGTATGCTAAGTATTGCTCTAGCATTTGGTCTTATCGTCATTGCAATGGCTTATAGTATCGGAACCATTTCGGGGGCTCATATGAATCCAGCGGTCAGTTTAGCTATGTTTTTGAACGGTCGCATGAGCTTTAAGGGATTCATCGTTTATGTGGTCGCGCAATTAGCTGGGGCAGTGGCTGGTTCAGTAATCCTACAATATATTCTTATCCAGTCAGGAAAAGATGCAACCAATCTAGGAGCGACTGTTTTAGCGGAAGGTTTAACTGTATCTGGTGAATTTATTATCGAGCTTATTCTAACTTTCCTTTTTGTTCTAGTGATTTTGACTGCAACAGGAAAAAATGGTGACCCCCATATGGCTGGTCTCGTTATTGGTTTGACGTTAGTCGCTATCATTTTGATGGGTGGAACGACTACAGGAATTTCTTAAAATCCGGCTCGTAGTTTTGGACCAGCTCTTCTTATGGGTGGAACAGCCTTATCGCAATTATGGTTATATTTTATAGCCCCTCTTTTAGGTGGTTCTTTAGCTGCTTTTGTTGCCAAGTATGTCTTGGACACTGAAGCATGTGCTCCTGGAGTGGAACAAGAAAAAGGTGAAGCAATTACATAATAAAAAAGAATCAGTAGCTTCTGCTATTGATTCTTTTTTTATTCGAGAATTTAAGTGGTTAATTTTCTTTTTGACCTAGCATTTTAATATAACTTTAATCGTTTTTATTCCCATCTAACATTTGGAATACACACATTACTAGAAAAAATTTGTCTCAGTTACTTCCCCTTTTACTGAATCGTCTCTCCAACCAGTTGAATATTTAAATATTCACTGATTTCTTCATTCGTTGGATAAGCACCGGTTTTAAAAATTTCTCCATCTAACACAGTAATTGGCAGAGAGTCTTGTCCTTCATTTTGCATGGTGTCTATGACGTTTTGATTTCGTACAAACGAATTAGGATTGGAAGCAAGATTGTAACGGATCATCATCACATCGTCTTCTTCTTTCACTTGTTTCATCACACCCGTAATACGTAGTAAATCCTCGTCTACTGAAGGACCACATACTCCAGTACTACAGCATAGGGCAGGTTCATAAATGGCTAACTTTTTCATATTGATCTTCCTTTTCATTTATTGTTGTATGACAAATACATCTTTCAGAACTTGAGAAAACACTTTGAAGGATTCCTGTTATCTCGGTAGATAATTCTCGATTCACCGAATAATGATGCCAAGTTCCTATTTTTTCTGTAACAATTAAATTCGCATCTCTTAATAGTTTTATATGATGGGAGAGAGTTGGTTGAGTAAAATCAAAGTGTTCAAGCAAATCACAGGCACATAAAGTATCGCAGGATAGTAAATCGAGTATCTTTACTCGGTTTGGATCAGATAAAGCTTTCATTTTTTCAGCAAATAATTCATAATTCATTTATATTCTCCTTTGAGATTATACAATTGTAGCAAGAACATCCTCTTTTAACTCAAAAGGACTCCAGTCGATGACCGCAAAATGTCCATTTGATAATCCATCGACACGTTGGATCCATTCTTCTTCCGATTTTGCACGAGCTAACAATGTTTCATTTGTAGTCCCTGTTGATAATAAACTGTTATTAACCACCCACCAAGTATGTGCAATACCTGCACGATTTAAATCTTCTTGCAGACGAATGGATTCATAGACAGGTGTATTTTCAGGTAATGTCACCATGACCACTTCTGTTTGGTTGTGATCTTGTAAAATAGGCAGGAGTCGGGTAATAGACTCTGGTATTTCTCCAGAAGTCCGTTCAACTTCCTTTGCGTAACTTTGAGAAGATTCTAAAAGTAAAAGTGTGTGTCCAGTAGGCGCAGTATCAATAACCACCACATCTGCTTCCGTCATCGAAACAATCTCAGCAAACTTTCTGAATACCGCAATTTCTTCTGTACAAGGTGAGTTTAGATCTTCTTCTACATAAGCTAAGTCCTCTTCTGACATCAATTCACTCGCTTTAGCTAAAACTTCATTTTGGTAAAGCTCTAACTCTTTTTTCTCATCAATATGACTAACTCCAAGAGTATCTGATTCATGCACAATATAATTTAAGTGAGCTGCAGGATCGGTCGTTGTTAAATGCACTTTTTTACCTTTTTCTACAAGACCTTTCGCAATGCTGGCTGCAATGGTTGTTTTCCCTACGCCACCTTTACCCATTGTAAAGACAACTCGTTTGTTTGTGTTGTATAAATCATCAATAACAGTTTGTAAGCGTGGGAACTCCTGAGCCTGCACTTCTTCATGCTTGATTTCAGGTTGTTCTTCACTAAGTAATAAACCGATACTTTCGATACTTGCAAGATTGTAAGGTCTTAATGGAATTTCAAAAGTAGGTAAGTTTTTAAGATTTTCAGGCATTTCACTTAAAGCCTCTTGTTGAATGTCATAGTATGTTTGAGAAATCGTATCTGTCGGATGTACTAAAAGACCATTCACAATCAGTTTTTGGTTTTCAACCCCTAATGCTCGTAATTCTTCGGACGCACGATTGGCTTCGACTAATGGTCCTTCTTGTGGACGAGTCACGAGGAGTAAAGTTGTCATTTCAGCATTAGCAAGCGTTTCTACTGCCAGGCTATAACTTTCTCTCTCTTCATCTAAACCAGATAATTGACCCATACAGCTTGTGCCAGTTGTATTTTCATCAAAGAAGTTTGTCCAAGCAGAAGGTAATTGTAAGAGTCTTAATGTATGGCCGGTAGGTGCTGTATCAAAAATGATATAGTCGTATTGGTCAGATATATCAGGGCTTGTTAAGAATTTTGCGAACTGATCAAAAGAAGCAATTTCTGTCGTACATGAACCACTTAATTGTTCTTCCATATTTTGTACCGCAGCGTCTGGCAGAATTCCGCGATAAGGACCCACAATGGATTCTTTATATTCTTCTGCAGCACTGACTGGATCAAAGTTAGCGACGGTTAAGCCAGGAATTTCTTCAATTTCTGTTCCGTTATCATCTAACTCTCGTTCAAAAACATCTTGTAAATTACTGGCAGGATCTGTACTCACTAATACAACTTTGAAACCATCATTCGCTAATTGAATGGCTGTTGCACTAGCGGCAGTTGTTTTCCCAACGCCACCTTTACCTGTATAGAATAAATACTTAGTATTAATATGTTTTTTTGGATTAAAAATTTCCATTCTATTTTCCACTCCTTTGTTAAACTATTTGGGGGAATGATTGATTTTTTTCAACAATCAATGACCTATATAGATGATTGTCTATGTACAGTGTAAAAAAGCGAGTCATGTGACAAAAAAACTTGCAATAGTTCACTAAATTTCATATACTTCACTTACATAGAAGGTTGTCTATGTACTAAATATAGATAACTATCTATATTTAGTCAAGCCATCTTATCATTTTTATTTAGTTCATTTTATCTAGGGGTTATTAGGGATAGTTTTTGAGAGAGACACCTATTTATCCACCCCTTTTATTCAACTTTAAGTAAATAGTAAATGAATACCTAACTATCAGGAGGAGTATTACACATGAGAAAAATAAATTACAAAGATATCACTAATCAGCAACTAATTGATGTTCGAACTCAACACGACTACCAAGCGGGACATCTTAAAAATTCCCTCAATCTTAACCCAGGGAACTTCAAAACGTATGCCACTTATTATCTTGATTTAAACCAACCCGTTATTTTTATCGTTGGATCTGAGGAAGAAGGTCATTTAGAAGAACTTTCTGAGTCCGCTAATGAATTAGGTTTTAATCAAAAAAATGGTTATCTTTTGATAGATGAAGTCCCCAAAGAAGACTTACAGACAACGGAAACTATCCTTGCTGAAGATTTCCTGAATAAATCAGATGATTTTATATTGCTTGACGTCAGACATCCAGACGAAATTACACGTCCAGCACCTGAAAAAAATTTGGTTAATATTCCATTTGAGGATTTAGTTAATGATTATCAATCACTGGATACGAGCAAACAAATTTTTACGCTTTGTGGATCTGGTAACCGAAGTACTGCAGCGGCTTCTTTCCTTGAATCAAAAGGATTAAATCCTAAAGTAATTGAAGGCGGAATGAAAGCCATTCAAGAAATTGGTAAATAATAAATTATAAGATGTTTTCAAAAAAATGGCTTTGCAGATCCTTACAGGAACGGCAAAGCCATTTTCTTATCTTATTATCGATAAAGATTGCTGTAACAAGTATTTAAAGCGCATTTCAATTCGAAAGCAAGGTCATTGTCCGTTTAAAAGTGCTTAAACGTGCATGTAGAACCATGTAGAACATCAATTTTTCCAATTGCCCAATTTTTACCCTGCACAACACGATAATTTTGAAATATCATTATTATAACCAAGCGTTGCCAGTTTCAATCCTTCCACCATCGTTAGATAGGGAGCCATTGTGTCTGTTAAATCCTCGATTGTTAGCCCAAATTTAACAGCTAATGTTCCTGCATAAATGACTTCACCTGCATTTTCAGCGACGATATGAACGCCTACTATTTGTTGATTTTGAGTATTGACAACAAGTTTGATTAAACCAGTTGTATCATGATTAGCTAATGCCCTTGGCACATTATCTAAATCTAGGATTGATGTTTTAACATCTATACCTATATCTTTTGCTTGTTCCTCTGTTAACCCAACTGTACCTACTCCAGGATTTGTAAATATTACTCCAGGAACAGCGGATAGATCGATCTGTTTATTTAAACCACCAATTGCATTATCTGCTGCAATCTTGCCTTCATATGCTGCTACATATACAAATTGAGGGCCTAAGGTAACATCTCCTGCCGTATAAATCCGATCATTGCTTGTCTGCCCATATTCATTCATTAAAATTTCATAGTTTTCCCCGACATCAACACTAGCGGCACTTAAATTTAAGGCGTCTGTATTCGGACTTCGACCGGTCGCAACTAATACTTGGTCAGACTCAATCATTTTTTGAATACCGTTTTTAGTGAGTGTTAGTTTTTTAATATCACCGTCTTGTACGATATGGTCATAATTTATACCCGTAATAACCTGTATGCCTTGTTCATGCAAGGCTTTTTCGACTGCTGCCGAAACTTCTGGATCATAATCTTTTAGTAATTGTTTACTTCTCTGTACTAATGTCACTTCGGCACCTAAATTGTGGAATAATTGACCGAGCTCTAGCCCAATATAACCAGAACCAATAACAGTCAATCTTTCTGGAACTTCTTCTAGCTCTAATAAAGTTGTACTCGTTAAATAATCGACATGTTCAATTCCAGGAATTTCAGGAATGAATGAAGTTGCACCTGTTGCAATTAAAAAGCGTTTTGCAGTTAATTTTTCTCCATTTACTTCTATGGCATTATCCGCAATAAATTTTGCTTCACCTTCAATTAAATCAAAACCATACTCGTCAATTAAATCAATATATTTTTGCTGACGTAGTTTATCGACTAATTCATCTTTTTGTTTTACTAATGCTTTTAAATCAACTTCTCCAGCTGTTGTTTTTAATCCATTGAATGGATTTTCTTTAACTAACTGATTAATAGAACCTGCCCGAATTAGCGTTTTAGAAGGAACGCAACCAATATTCACACAAGTTCCACCGATTGTATCGCGCTCAACCATTCCTACTCTCGCACCATATTCAGTCGCTTTAATGGCCGCTGAAAATGCTGCACTTCCAGAACCAATAATCAGAAAATCATAATCTTTTCCATTTTTAAGTGCCAACACGGGTTGAGAAGATATTTCTTCAATTTTTTCTATCTGATAATTTGTTTGTTCAATCGCTTTTTTAATATTTTTAATTTCGACAGTGTTAGCTAAATCAAATTCTGTTTTTCCTTGATGATAACTCGTTTTTATATCTTTTGCACCAATGTTTTTAAGTGCCGTTGTCACATGCTCTTCACAACCTATACAAGTCATACCCTGAATACTTACCTTATATTTCTTCATACGGAAACTCCTCTATTCATCATTAATTAACATTTCAATAATCGGACATGCATACATTTCTTTCTCATTTGGACAACATTCTTTTAAGTCGCCTAACATTTTTTCAATCCGTTTTAAATCTTCTATTTGTTTTTGGACTTCTGCTTGCTTTTGAGAGACAAAATCAAACATGTTTTGGCAACGAACACTATCTTGATCGACCACACCGAGCAATTTATAAATTTCTCTTAGAGAAAAACCGAGATTTTGTATTTGTTTAATAAATTTTACTTGTTTAATATCCTCATCTGAATACAATCGATAACCAGAATCTGTACGAGTTGGTTCTTCTAATAATTTTTGGTTTTCATAATATCGTATTGTTTCTTTGTTAACGCCGCTTTTTATGGCAAACTCACTAATAAGATACATTATTTTTCACCTCTATACTATTATAAACCACGTACTATGATACATAGTCAAGGTATATTAATATTTTTAAGAAAACTTACTCTTTTAATTTTCTGTTAAAAGTCATTATATAAATTCAATAGATTCTATTTTTGCAAGAAAATCAAATAGTTAATAATCAAACGAACGTTTGACTATCTCCTCATGGAGGATGTATAATATCTACACCATAATCAAATGAATGTTTGAATGAGAGGTGAATGAAATGACTGAAGTCTGCCAAACGACGATCATACATCCTGAAAAAGTAGATGTAGTAAAAAATAAATTAGAAAATAAAAATTTATCGAATTTACTTGTGTTGGGGAAATGTTTTAGCGACCCTTCAAGGATTAAAATTTTCTATGCTTTAGAAACTTTCAAAGAAATGTGTGTCTGTGATTTAGCGGAGATCTTAGACGCTAGTATTGCCACGACGTCACACCATTTGCGCTATTTAAAAAAGCAAGGCGTGGCGAAATCACGTAAAGACGGAAAAGAAGTCTACTACTCGTTAACGAATGAAGAAATCCTTTCGACTATTCGTATAGTTTTAGACATGCCAAACAGCTTATCTTTGACGTCTTAGTTTGGAGGAGAATATTTTGTTACAAATTATTTTTTCAGCGATCGCTGTGTATATTTCAACCAGTATCGATTATTTATTTATCTTACTGATTATTTTTTCTCAAAGTCAGACAAAAAGAGATCTTCGTCAGATTTATTTAGGTCAATATCTTGGGACAGGTATTTTAGTAGCCGTTAGTCTATTTGCTGCTTATGTGCTGAATTCTATTCCCCAAGACTGGATCATTGGACTGCTCGGACTCATTCCCATTTATCTGGGCATCCGAGTCGCTATGGGAAGCGAAGAAGAAGCAGAGGAAGATGAAGTCGTGGAGAAGTTAGGGTCCAGAGGGTCTAACCGTTTGTTTTGGGCTGTTGCTTTAATTACGATTGCTTCCGGTGGGGATAATTTAGGAATTTATATTCCTTACTTTACCGCTCTATCTGTTTCTGAAATTATCCTTGTTTTAGTTGTATTTGCTATCTCCATCGCGGTACTCTGCTATATCAGTTACCGATTAGCAAAAATCTCTTTTGTTGCTGAAACGTTAGAGAAGTACGAACGAATTATTGTACCTATTGTATTTATTGGATTAGGAATCTTTATTATGCTAGAAAACGGGACCATTCAAACACTATTCGGTTTATAAGGCTCGTTGTTGAAAGGAAGAAAATGATGAATGAAGTTAACACATCACATAAGTGGCTCTTAGAAGGAATAGATTGCGCCAATTGTGCTGCCAAGATTGAGAATGGCGTGGCTGAAATAGATGGAGTCATGAATAGTAATGTGAATTATATGACCCAGACATTGAGTTTCGATCTTGTCGCAGAAGATGATGTAAAAACACTTTCTTCGGTTAAAACTAAAATCAAAAAATTAGAACCTAATATCACCCCTCTTATAAAGGCAACAGGTCAAGAAGTAGGAAAAGATAAAGTTCTCCAACCCGAAAAAACAGTTCGAAAGCAGAGTCACAACAAACCAGATAATTGGGGCATTCAATTAACCATAGGTCGCTTAATCCTTGCACTTACAGTACTTCTGATTGCAAATTTTGCATCAGTCGCCCCTTCCCTTTCCTTTGGTTTGTTTGTGGTCGCTTACCTTGTTGCCGGCTATGATGTTATCTGGCGAGCGATTCGGAATTTATTTAATGGACAAGTCTTTGATGAAAACTTTTTAACGTAATTCCGAAAGAAGTCTCCCACTTCTAAGCGTATGGGTGCGAAGCACCAGTGAAAGTGGGAGATGAATTTCGGTCAAGCGATAGCTTGAAGTGGTTAATGTCATTCTCATTTGGTATACTTTATATATAGACGATAACCAAGTCTATATAGGCGACAACCAAGCCTACTGAGTATTCCTTGGCGTTAGCCAAGTAAAAGAAAACCTATGAGGCAGGGACTGCCTTTTGAGCCTACCCATATCCGATTCCTCTGTCTGCATGAAACCTGTGCAGACAAGAATGGAGTTCGTAGGAAGCCCCCACTTCAAAATCCGGAGGATTTAAGTGGTGGGTAGTTCACTGACGATCGCTACACTTGCTGCCTTCTATGTGCAAGAATATCCTGAAGCAGTAACCGTCATGCTTTTCTACCAAGTAGGAGAGCTTTTCCAAGATGTGGCTGTAAACAAATCACGTCGCTCCATCGCAGATTTGATGCATATTCGTCCTGATTATGCCAATGTGAAATTAGCAGATGGCAGTACTCGGCAGGTTTCCCCAGAGTCAATCAAAGTTGGCGATACGATTTTAGTGCGTCCAGGAGAAAAAGTCCCCTTAGATGGAAAGGTGATCGTCGGCTCTTCTGCTATGGATACCTCTGCTTTAACGGGTGAGTCAATGCCTCGAAGTGTTGAAGAAGGTGACGATGTTTTAAGTGGTTTTATTAATAAAAACGGCTTGCTAGAAATAGTGGTTGAAAAGCCATTCTTAGAATCAACCGTGACGAAAATTCTTGAGTTCGTTGAGAATGCGAGCAGTCGTAAAGCACCAACCGAACAATTCATTACGAAATTTGCTCGTTACTACACTCCGATCGTGGTCATTTTAGCGGTCTTATTAGCTGTTCTTTTACCATTAATTATTCCTGAAATGACTTTTAACGATGGCGTTTATCGGGCAGCCATTTTCTTAGTTATTTCTTGTCCTTGTGCCTTAGTTGTTTCTATTCCTGTCGGTTTCTTCGGTGGCATTGGTGCTTCTTCACGTAAAGGTATTTTAGTGAAAGGTGCCAACTTTTTAGAAGGTTTAAACGATGTCAAATATGTCATCATGGATAAAACAGGTACCTTGACCAAAGGAAAATTTGAAATTACCGATATAGAAGCTTCAGAAGGCTTTAGTGATGAAGAACTCTTAGAACTAGCAGCTTATGCTGAAACCCATTCTTCGCACCCTATTGCGGATTCCATCAAAGAGCGTTATGGGAAAGAAATTGATGAACGCCGAATTGATGAATACAATGATATTTCAGGACATGGAGTCCAAGCGATTGTTGATGGAAAAGAAACATTAGCAGGAAACGCAAAATTAATGGCCAAATATAGTATTCCTTTTAAAGCAGTAGAGGAAGTCGGAACGATTATTTATCTAGCCATTGATGGAGCCTATGCTGGTTACCTTTTAATTGCCGATACGATTAAAGATGACGCTGCAGAAGGCATTGCCTTAATGAAAGAAAAAGGCGTCGAACACATTATCATGCTTACTGGTGATTCAAAAGCGGTGGCCGAAGCTGTTGGGAATAAATTAGGGATTGATGAAATCTACTCGGAACTTCTTCCGCAAGACAAAGTGAAGAAAATGGAAGGAATTATGGCGTACAAAAACAAAAAAGAAAAAGTCGCTTATGTAGGTGACGGTATCAACGATACGCCCGTACTGGCCCGTTCAGATATCGGGATTGCGATGGGTGGCTTAGGATCAGACGCAGCCATTGAAGTGGCGGATATCGTTATCATGGACGACAAACCTTCTAAGATTGGAACGGCTATGCAAGTCGCCAAAGATACTCGCCAAATTGTCTGGCAGAACATCATTCTGGCTCTGGCCATCAAAGGGGTATTCTTGATTTTAGGTGCTTTTGGTGTGGCTTCGATGTGGGAAGCAGTCTTTGCAGATGTTGGTGTAACGGTTATTGCTGTATTGAACGCCATACGTGTTTTGAGAAAATAAATGTTAATACTGTCAGGTGTTAAGAATTAAATAAAAATAGTGAATATTAAAGGACGAGAACGCAATTTGCATTGCTCTCGTCCTTTTTTGTTTGATAATGATTAACCAATTAATCCTTTTTTGAACCTTCTTTAAAATCAAGATTGATGTTATCAAATATTCAGAGAGCATTTCAAATCGAAAGCAAGGTCATTGTCCGTTAAATCGTCTCTAAATCACTTACTAATAACAGTAAAGTTTCATATTTATTACTTCTAGAGTACTTCTTTTACAAGTTCTAAAAGAAACTTAAATTTCAAGTTTAAGTTAGCCATTTGAAAATAAAAACCATTACCCTTTTCTAAGTAGTAATGGAATTGGTAATGGTTCGTATCATTTACGAGTTCTCGATAAAACAAAAAAGCCCCACATCAGGAATAAGAAATTCCCTAGTGGAGCTTTGTATCTAAAATGGAGTTGAGGGGGGGCTCAACCAAGCCCCTTCACATCAACGTTTATAGTGCTATAGTAATGGTTTTGGTAATGGTTTAGACTAAATTTTCACGCATACGCCTATGTTTTGTGAAGAAAAAGCCTTAACCACACTTTAGAATTTCTACTCTATTTGAAGTATATTTTATGCTACATCACTAGTGTTGCATAAAACTTAGAATAAATGATTTTCATACATTGTTACTTTCATCACAAGTAGTTTTCGTTAAAATTTCAAAAAAAGTCAATTGCTGGCGCAAGGGATGACTTTTTCCAGAAATTTTTAGGGTTATTCAGTTGTGG
>NZ_FNFK01000053.1 GCF_900101165.1 Alkalibacterium thalassium
ACAAACGTATTCTCCCACATTGAAACTTTATATCCAACAACTCGTTCAGGCGTATAAAATTTCCAGCGAGGAAGCGTATTTGTTTTCCTATTCACAGACCAAGCAATTAATTGAAACAGCCATACAGCAGGAAGAGAGAGTTCCGTCGTCTTTTGAATCCAATGGATTTATGGAAGATCAGGATGTCTCATTTTAATGGAAAACAGAAAGAAAGTCCGAAGAGAAAGGAGCATACGCGCCCAATGCTCTTCGGACTTTTTTTAGTAACTATTGTAGAAGACAATCCGCTGGTCTAAACTGACAAACGTGCTGGAATAAACAGATTCTGTCGCCTAAATGACCCATTTTCTTAAAAAAAACTGCCGGAATAAAGTGACATTTACTGGCTGGATTATTTTGCTTTTCTACATGTATACAACAAACAGTAGTGGCGCTGGAATCAATAAAAAGAGTAATCTCACTAATATAGGGGGTAAGTTATAGTGTTCAGCGATTCCTCCGCAGACTCCACCTATTAATCTATTATCAACTGATCGCTTAAGCCTTTTATTATTCACAATGCCTCTCCCTTCGTTCATCTTATCCTAACCGTGGCGTATTCCTGAATCCCGCAATGCTCATTATTCTGAAGCTTCTATCTTGCCGCCATAATTCAGAATTCTCGTTAACAATTTAATGCACATTCTGATACTCGTCAGACACACAGAATGAATCTGATGATTCATCATACACAGAAACACTCCCAGACTTGATGTCGTAGTACCAGCCTTCAATTTCAAGTTCGCCTCTTTTCAAGCGTTCTTGGATCTGAGGGTAACTTTTCAAATGCTCGACTTGTTCGATCACATTCATTTTTTCCATCAGTCTAGCTTTAGATCGTTCGTCCATGTCTGATTGAGCCTCTTCAATTTTCTCTTTTACACATTCAAGCGGTTTGAGGTAGTGTTGAGTATATGGCAGCTGGTCGAGTTTTTTAGGCCCTTGTAAAGCAGCGGCGCAGCCCCCACAGTTTGAATGCCCGCAGACGATGACCTCTTCGACACCGAGCACTTCAATCGCGTACTCTATAGAAGAAACGGTCGTAATGTCATTTTGGCTGACTTCATAAGCCGGAATAGTATTGGCTATATTTCTTATCGTAAACACTTCTCCAGGATAACTGTCCAAAAGCATGTCCGGACTGACACGGGAATCCGAGCAGGCGATAAATAAGGTATGCGGGTCCTGAGTCTGTTCCAGATCATGATACAGTCGCTCATATTTTTTATATGTTACTTCTTTAAAAGTTGTTAATCCAGTTTTCAATCGTTCAAGCATGTCTTTTCCTCCGAATAAAATCACTAGCATCTACTATACCATAATTTACAGGTTTCGGAAGAGTAAACGTATCATCATTTTCAATGTCTAGCAGATACGTTTAAATTACAATAGAATGTGTTACTGTTCTTTTCAGTGTTCCTTCTGCTAGGCTTACAAAAATAATAATTATCACTGATAGTACTGAGCCTGAGCATTCCAAAGCTCACGGTATTTGCCTTCTTGGTCAACCAGTTCTTTATGAGTTCCTCTTTGAACAATTTCACCTTTATCGAATACCAGGATTTCATCACAGAACTTGGAGCTTGAAAGTCTATGGGAAATATAGAAAGCTGTCTTATCCTTTACTAAGTTATCGAAATTTTGATAGATTTCGAACTCGGTCAGAGGATCTAGAGCAGCAGTCGGTTCATCCAGAATCATGACAGGCGAGTCTTTGTATAAAGAGCGGGCAATCGCCAGTTTCTGTTCCTGTCCTCCCGATACGTTCACCCCAGAATCGTCAAACTCCGTACCTAGGTGAGTGTCTAAATGATCAGGTAGTTTTCTGACAAAGTTCCCGAGACCGACTTTATCTAGATTATTCAAAACGATTTCTTTATCAAACATCGGTTGAACTGACACATTCTGGCCAAGGGAAAATCCGACTAAATGATAGTCCTGAAAGACGACACCGAACAAATTAAAATATTCCCGCAGATCGTACTTCCTTGCATCAATTTTGTTCATTTTTATTGATCCTTCGGTCGGGTCATAGAGTCGAGTAAGAACTTTTATAAAGGTGGTTTTTCCTGATCCGTTTTCACCCACGATGGCATATTTCTTGCCGACTTCGAAAGTCTCAGAAATATTCTTTAGCACCTGTTCATCAGAGCCCGGATAAGCAAAGCTCATGTTCTGAACATTAAATCTATACCGATTATCCAGTCGTTTTTCAACGGGTAGACTCCCTACAACTTCTTCATCCGGCAGATCCATAAATGCATAAAAATCTTTTAGTTCATTTGGTGACGACACCATCATCATTGCCTGTTGGATGATACTTGGAAGAGCTGTGATCATTTGACTTAGTGCGTTAGACAGAAGAATAATCATGGCAACAGGTAGGGCTCCCATAAGAACTAGTACACCAATATAACCATATATCAGGTAATTCATTATCTGAAATAATCCGGATGCTGGGAGAATCATTTTACGGAACCGTCTGTAATTATCTGACAGCAGTCCACGGATGTAGTTTTCTTCAGATTCAACATTTTTCACCATTTTAGTAGTCAAGTTATACAGACGTATTTCCTTACCTGACTGAACATCTTCAAGTAAGGCATGTTCATAAAGAAACATCGCATTGAACCGTTTCAGCTTGCTCATCATCTGTTGGAAAGATTCAGCTGATTTTTTAGATGTTTTCAGTTGGACTAAAACACTTAGTCCAATTAAAGCAATAAAAATAGTGAGAATGATTAATGGATGCATCCACCAAAATTGATCTGGTATAAGACTCATATCCACAGAAAAAAGTGGAAGCAATAAAACGGTTCCCCATATGATTGCAATCAAATCTGGGATTATCGCTGTCATCCTAACATCGATTAAGGGTAGTGACGACTGACTGTTCTGCATATAACGATTGATGATATCCAATTGCTCTCTAACTTCAGAACTTTCAGCTTGCTGATAGCGCATGGTAAGCATTTTTTTATTAGGTAAGGCAAACATTTTCCTCAGGAATAATGATTTTTCATCATTTACTAGAGGCTCCAGAAAACCCCCTATGATCTGAAGAATTAATAGAATGATCAGATACTGTGCAATCAGTTCTGGAAGCAGTGACATATTGTTAGTGTTTAAGGTAGCGATAATACGGGTTATGAAGATAAAGCCAATAAATGGTGCACTGGTGCTGGCTAAGGACTGTAGAATAAATAGGACATAGTATCTTTTCCCTAATTTAAACACATCTACTATTGCACGCTTAAAAATGCGATAAGTATCCACTAAATTACCCCTCCTGTAACAGGTTCTTGTTCCTTATATTCTTGTTCATCTTTTTCATTCCTATAATAGTAAGCCTGAGCTTCGTAAAGATTATAGTAGTCTTTTTGGTTAACAATCAACTCATCATGGGTACCCGATTCTGTAATTTTTCCATTCTTGATATAAATGATGCGGTCACAAAAGCGAGTAGATGACAGACGATGAGAAATGAATATCGATAATTTATTCTTGGAGAAATGAAAGTAATCTTTATACACTTGGTGTTCTGCAATAGGATCGAGCGCAGAAGTTGGTTCATCTAAAATCAATACCGGTGCATCTTTATATAGAGATTGGGCAAGCTTTAACTTTTGTAGCTGACCTCCTGAAAGATTCACACCATCAGGATCGACCGCACGGACAATTTTTGTCTCATCTTTTTTTTCAAACATCTGTATAATTTCTTTCATCCCACTCAATTCAAGAACACGAGCATACTTTTTCTCGTCAAAGGCCGAGCCTTGAATAATTGTTTCCCTAATAGAATAGGTTAACAAAAACTTTTCCTGAAATACCGGCGCAAACAATTCGTAGTATTCAGTGATATTGAACTTACTTTGTAAAATACCATTGATTAGTATTTCCCCAGAGTCAGGTTTGATCAGTCCAGTAATCAGGTTGATTAGAGTCGACTTTCCTGCCCCATTCTCACCGACTATAGCTAGTTTTTCAAAAGGCTGAATGACTAATGACACATGATCAATAGTAGGTTTAGCGTTATTGGGATAAGTATAAGACACGTCTTTCAATTCAATTTTCACACCATTCGAAGGCACATGACTTCCCTCGTTATGATTAAAAACAGCTGTTTGAAAAATAAAATCCTCATATCTTTTTGTTTCGTTCAAGCTGGAATTCATCTTACCTATACTGTTCACTAAAGTAATGAGTGTTTGTGCCAGTATCGTGACTGCTCCAGCAAAAACTACAAAACTCGAAACAGGAATAGCTCCAGCAGCAATCAACTGGACACTGCGAATATATGATAAAGCAGATAAAGCGATAATTCCTATATTCATAACAGCACTTTCTGCCCAACTCAATTTTACTTTTGGTCTGACAATATTGTAATAAGCTTTTATTGTCTCTTCTTCCAGGTCCTCGAACCATTGTTTCATTTTAAATAGTCTTACATCTTTTGTTAGTCGTGATTCCCCATAAACTTTTCTTAAGTATCTAAGCTTTTGGCTATTGGCTGCTTTTGCTTTAAATAATCTCCGGTCCATTCTGATCTGTAGCACATTAAAAACAATAATCACAAGTATAAATATCCCAACTAACAGAATAAACAGTGATTCGAGTTGTCTCAATATTCCGATGTAAAGAAGAGTCCCCAGTACTGCACTCCCTAAATCATTGATTTCATCGAGTAGTCTTCCAAATAATGTCGTATGGTTATCAGTCAGCTCATTCGCATTATTATAGCGTTCTCTCGCCTCTTTACCGACCAGAAGAGGATAGTCAAGCATTAAGTATTTTCTTTTTATTTTGTGCATCATGCCTATTCTAAAATGCTCGGTATTTTCCTCAAAATAAATACCTAAAAAGCGCTGAGCTATTTGAGCCACGCCGAGTACCAAAATGAAAAGCAACAATCGAGTCAAGTAATACTCAACACTCACTTCATTTAAAAGCCAGTCTATTACCTGAGCAGATAGTAGTAATTTTAAAAGTGGGAGAGCAGCTCTTACTAGCATATTTATTGTTATCATTAAGAATATAGTAGGCTTAAACTCATACAGCTCTTTAATTAAAAGTTTTGAATGTCTTATCTTTTCCTTCATCTCTATCACCTCACAGCTATCTTACCTAAAAAAATACACTTCTTTGCCAGAAGTGTATGAGTGGTTCTAATTGTGTTACGAATGGTTGTTTAAAGGCAAGGTGACTTCTGTTGCAAACACCCCTTCTTCCCACTTTCGGTTCACTATTCCTTGGTACTTATTAACAGCCTGGTCAATTCGCAATAGGCCATAGCCCCGTCTGTTTACACCTTTTAAGGAAAGGAAAGCAGGTTTAGGGTTTTCAGTCATGGTGTTCGTGACACTTATGTACAAGGTGTGTTTCATTGGGGCAATGTATAAACGGATAAACGTATCTTCGTTAGCTGGCCCTGATTTGGTTGTTGCTTCAATAGCGTTATTAAGTAGATTCCCTAAAATGACCGCTAAATCGACATGTTCGATAACTAGTTCTTTAGGCGCGATGGCTGTTGCATCCAGCTCCACTCCTTGATTCTTCGCAGCTGTCAGTTTTGTATTTACGATGGCATCGATCATCGTATTTCCTGTCTGAATAATCGTGTCCACCTGATTCAATTCATTGTTCAACTGCTTGATATAGGCATCCAAATCATCAAAGCGCCGGTCTCTCATCAATGTATTCATCACTTGAAGATGATTACGGTAATCATGACGGATTCCTCTCATCTGGTTGTAGATGGTCTCCACTTCCACGGCATACTGATCCAGTTCCTGTTCTTGAACACGGTAAAAATCAAGTGCTGTTTTCATTCTGTAAATCACTACGGCACAGATAATCAGTATACTCCCGACAATCATCAGCCATACCCCATTAGTCATCATAAAACACTGCCCCTTTGTTATGCGTGACAAACCGTTCTTGAACCTGTTTGACCAATCTTCTGGAAACTGGCACTACTACCCCATTCGACAGTTCAATATCTGTTTTTAGCAGACGGTTCATGTGGCTGACATTGACTAGGTAACTCCTGTGAGTCTGTATAAAGTCGTCGCTAAGTTCTTCTGACAATTCCTTTAATGTCCGACTGACTGTTACTGGTCCATTCAACGTATGTATCTCACATTCTCTCCGATTAACTTCCAAGTAGAGAATATCATCTAAGGCTAGTTTGATTACTTCTCCTTGAGACTCGAGGGTTACTTTTTCTATTATGGTCGGCTGTCTATCCAGATGCCTCTTAAGCACACGTTTGACCTTGTCTAACTCGATCGGCTTTAGTAGATAATCCAGCGCCTGCACATCATACCCTTGAACAGCATACTCAGCAAAAGCTGTAGCAAAGACTATAGTCAGGTCCTTATCCGTTTGCCTGATCGTTTTTGCTACTTCCAGTCCATCCGTCTCATTCATTTCAATATCGAGAAAAACCATATCCAGATCAGGGTGGTCTTCCAAAGCGAACAGAAAAGCTTCACCACTGGAAAAATCAATAAGACTGACAGATAAGCTCAATCCCGCTGCAGCTTCTTTAACGAGCGAGGTCATTGTATCAACTTGAATATCTTCGTCGTCAACTATAGCTATCTTTATATGATCTGCCATTGTTTCCCCTCCTGTCAACGGATGTTGTGTCCTGATATTATCTTATCATAATAAGTCCGTCTATAACTTTTCTAACCGTAAATCACCATATAATATAAGTCGAATTTTTGAACTAACTGTTCTTAATATATCATGTAATAATGTTTAAGGCACATTCGTATTAGTATATATATTCTTCAACAATATATATATTGACTTAATATATATATTTTAGTATGTTTAATAAATAAATGACTAGGAGGGATACGATGATTTATAATGATGGAGTGACCAATGCGGGAAGCTATAAACTGAGAAAATCCGGGAACAGCGACATTACTACAGTCCCAAAAGAAGTCAAAGATGCATTAGAACTGGAAACAGGCGATAAAATTGAATATATTGTAGACACTAAAGGTACCGTCACAATGAGAAAAAAAGTCGAAAAACATGATATCGATTCTCTGATAGAAGAAAGTGTGGCGCAATATCATGAATTACTTGAAGAACTGGTAGAGAAATGATGAACTACTTAACAGCTGAAGACATCATAAAAATCAATGTATACGTCATCAAGACTTTCTCTCCAAAAGAACCTATAGGAGTCAAAGATGCAAGTGCTCTTCAAATGTCTGTGACTCAACCTAAACAGGTAGTATTTGATAAAGAGCTCTATCCCGGCGTATTAGAAAAAGCCGCCATACTGGTCATCAATTTAACCAAACGACACCCATTCTATAATGGAAACAAGCGAACAGCATGGGTTGCAATGGACCTGTTTCTGAAAATAAATGGGTATCGGACAGCTTTTCCAACTAATGAGGGGGTCGACTTCATCCTGAAGATTACTACCTCTGATGATCCATTCGACGAACTGAAACAATTTACTGTAGACTATTTAAATGATAGTGGTTACGTCACTAAAGATTGAATACAACCTAAGGACTATCTTCTCGGATGGTCCTTTTTATCTATCATTTTCACCACATACGCCAATGATTGTAGATGGACAATTAACTTTTAATGTTATGATGCTTATGAGCGGAATCGTTTGGCTGGCTATTCCGATCACTTATTTTGTCAAATTAGTAGTTGAAAAGAGAAGAGATGCAAAGGAAGACGAAGAAGAGTAAGCTGAGGAAGCAAATGAAAAAAATTTAAACTGTACCTGGGGAGGACACTTTAATGACTGAAACAATTTTAGCAATCACTGGACCGACATCGGGGCTCGGCCTGGGAACTGTACTCGAGCTGGCAGACACGTTTGACCGGATACTACTCTTATGCCGGAATTTGGAAAAAGGCGCCCGTCTTAAAGACGACCTGCTGGAGCTGAACGCTAATCTGTCAGTGGATATTGTGTGGTGCGACTTAAGTGAGCTGTCCTCTGTCAATGATGCAGCTAAAACTATTAAAGACCGCTATGACCATATCGACTGCCTCATCAACAATGCAGGGATAGTCTCGGCTAGCAGGCAGGAAAGTGTTGATGGGTATGAACTGATGATGGCGACCAATTATTTAGGTCCGTTCCTTCTGACCCACCTCCTGCTTCCTCTGGTTATGAACAGCGAGCGGAAACAAGTCATTGTGGTATCATCTGGTGCCTACAAATTTGCGCCAATGAAACAGCCATTTTTCAAACCTAAACGATTCAGTCCCATTACCGGTTATGGACGTTCCAAACTCGGTAACTTGTACATGGCTCAGGAACTGCATGAAAAGTACTCACGTCAAGGTCTTAAGACAACGGCCGTTCATCCAGGTATGGTCTCAACCAATCTAGGAAAATCAAATGTCAGCAAAAAAGTCGCTGACGGCATCTTCAAGCTTCTCGATCCCTTCTTTGTGACCGTTGAAGAAGGTGCCCAGTCCGTCCTTGCAGCAGTTAAAAACCCGGACACCTATGCCGGTTTCTATTCGGAAGAAGGCAAGATTACTGTCGTTAAGAAACACGGGAACGATGTCGAGATACGCCGAGCTTTCATTGATGCAACACTTGAAGAACTGGGCATTCAGTCGTTATAAAATCGACTGGACCAGTTCTCTAAGCGTCGGGAGGACCTCCTGCTCAAACCACGGGTTGCGCTTCATCCAGCCGTAGTTCAGTGGACTGGGGTGAACCAGCGGGAGATACTCAGGCAGATACTGCTTATGATTTCGGACAGTTTCAGTCAGATTTTTCTCCCGTCGTGGCCCGAGGTAATGCTTCTGCGCATAGCCTCCTACTAAGATAATCGTTTCAATATTCGGCATCTCCTTAAGAATAAGGGAGTGCCATTTTTCTGCAAATCCTTTACGCGGCGGCATGTCTCCCGATTTAGCCTTGCCCGGATAATAAAAATCCATTGGAAGATGAGCAATTTTAGACGTCTCATAGAACACTTCACGCGAAATACCCATCCACTCACGCAGCCGGTCCCCGCTCAAATCGTTCCAGAACAGCTGCGACTCCTCTGCCTTCCTTCCAGGTGCCTGGCCGATGATAGCGATTCTCGCCTCTTCTGTAGCTTTAAAAAGCGGCTCGATATCACGACTTGTATACCCTTCATTCATCGGATCGGCTATAATCTGATGTCTGATCTGTTCGAATGCACTCATATGACTTAAAGGCTCCTTAATTGTTTTATTAATAAAAAAGGAAAGCTTCTCGCCCTCCTTTTAATCATTCCATATTTATTCTTTCAAGTTTATTAGCCTTGGAATACTCTAAAGCAGTTCATCGTGGCTACCTGTACGGACCAAGGTTAAAATAATAGCTTCATGATTTATCTTGTATATAAGCAGCCAATCTCCTTCAATGTGCAGCTCCCTGTACCCTTTCCACTGGCCCTTTAATGCATGATCTTTGTACTTTGTCATCAATCGCTGTGAATCTTGAACGACTAGAGTTTCCACCGCTTTCTTCAATTCATTCATATCATAATGCTTTTTCTTCAGTTTCTTAAAATCTCTTTTAAAACTAGGTGTCTGTTCAATCTTCATTCAAGTCCATCCACCAATCCTCGACATTATCGAACTGCTCAGTCTCCCCCGATTCAACTTCTTTTCTAGCCTGTATATTAGCTGCGTTATTCAAGTTGGGTTTGAAGGGCATGGATTGATCATTTACAGATTGTTTCAAAAAGACGGTAATGGCAGTAGATAGATTCATTCCCATTTCCTTATACACTTTATCTGCTTCTTCTTTTAATTCTTTATCAATACGCACATTTATTCTAGATTCACTCATAAGAATTCCCTCCTTTAACCATAAAGTACTCCTAAACAAATCTTTTGTCAACCCTTTGTACTCACTTTGGGTGCTTAAATGTTACTTTTCTTAAATTTACAATGTTTTAGCTGAATGCTTTTGTATAATGATCTCATTTGCTACAGTCATGATTATTTTAAGTTATTTAAGCAATCCATGTATTGCTTTAGAGCACTCCGATAGAAAAGATTTCACCAATAAAGAGTACCAAGAACCTTCAACTCACTACCCAAGCGCGACATCTAAAGCCATCATGACTGTAAAACCGATCATCAGCCAGATAGCAGCTAAGTCCTTGTTTCCATTTTCCTGAGAGCCCGGAATAACTTCCTCGGCTACAACAAAGACCATTGCGCCTGCCGCAAATGCCAGTGCATAGGGAAGCAGCGGCTGGATCAGTGATACGAGCCATAGCCCCAGCAAAGCAGAGACAGGTTCTACAAATCCTGAAAGCTGTCCATACCAAAAGGCGCGGCCGCGTGACATTCCTTCTCGTCTTAACGGCATCGATACAGATGTTCCTTCAGGAAAATTCTGCAGTCCCATACCTATGGCCAAAGTGACGGCTCCGATGAGCTGTGACATATCGCCATTCAGCGCCATCGTTCCGAAAGCGACACCAATCGCGAAGCCTTCCGGGATATTATGTAGGGTAATCGCCAGGACTAACAAGGTACTCCGTCTGTAACTGTCCGGATTTCTTCCTTCAGCTCCTCGCTTAACGGTATCTGAACCTGTCTGACTCAATGCCGGATGCAAGTGAGGCAATAGCTTGTCCACTCCCCATAAGAAAAATCCACCCGTCATGAATCCGACGGCTGCAGGGATCCAGGAAGGCAGCGGACCGCTCTCTGCCATTTCGATGGCGGGCTCCAGAAGTGACCAGAAACTCGCTGCGATCATCACCCCTCCGGCAAACGCCAGCATTGCGTCCATCACCCGCTGATTCACTCTTTTTGCTGTAAAGACCAGCGCTGCGCCTGCCGCAGTCATTCCCCATGTAAATAATGTCGCCAGCAGCGCCTGTATTGTTGGACTTAATTCCACAAACCAGTTCCACATCTTTATCTCTTCCTTTTCATCAGTTGTAATGGTCTTATTATACGCTTAATTTCTAAAAATTAGTATCCTTCTGCCTGTTTTAGGACTTCTCTGATTCTCAGATAAAAGGTGTCAAATAATGAATGTTTGTACCTGATCATCTTTTTCATCGGATTATGGTGGACACCTGACCGCTTAATTTGTTAAACTGGATACACAATGAATCGCTTACACCTTAAGCCAATCAGGAGGATTTAAATGACTACACTCGACTCAATTATTACGGACAGCACGCGCCTATATATCGGTAATGCCGTCCCGGAAACTTATTATAAAGATACCTATGTAAAAAATATCAAGCCCGTTCATGCAGTCGCTCTCCCAGTCACACATGAAGAAGTTCAGGCCCTGGTTCAGTTTGCCATCGACAAAGATCTGAAGATACTTGCTCGTGGTGCTGGGACAGGTGTTGCCGGTGCTCAAGTTCCCCTTGAAGGCAATGAACTCATCATCGACGTTCATCTGATGGATACTATTACCGAGCTGGATGAAGAAACGCTGACGCTGACCGTTGAACCGGGCGTGCTGGTTGGCGACATTCATACCTATGTAGAGAGTAAAGGCTACTTCTATCCACCAGATCCCGCTTCAAAACATTCGACGATTGGAGGAAATGTGGCGACGAATGCTGGTGGACTGCGTGCCGTCAAATACGGAACGACCCGCCAATATGTAAGAGAAATGACCGTCGTTCTGCCCAGCGGAGAATCCATGACACTTGGCAGCAAAAACATCAAGGACAGTTCCGGCTATGACTTGAAAGACCTCTTTATCGGATCGGAAGGTACACTCGGCATTACGACTCAGATCAAGCTGAAACTGATTCCTCTACCTAAAGCCAGTCTGTCCATCCTCCTGGCTTTCGATACGGTCCAGGAAGCAACAGACGCAACTTTAGCTATTCTGACCAGCGGAGCAGATCCTTCCGGGGTGGAACTGTTTGAACGGCAGGCTCTGAGATACGCTGAACAGAATCTCGGTTACCCATTAAAATCACAGGTGGGAGAAGCCTATCTCTTGATGACGCTTGACGGAAATGATGCAGCTGATCTGACGGTGCGGGCCGAACTGGTCGAGCAGATTGCTAAAGAGACCGCACTTGAGAGTCATGTCCTGACAGAGGAAGAAGCCGCTAAGAACTGGGCATTGAGAGACAACATTCTTCTGGGGCTTACCGTCTTTACTGAATTCGAACTGCTGGATGAGGTCGTTCCAATCAATAAATTTGCCGAACTGATCGAGTCCACAAAAGCGATGCAGGAAAAACATGGGCTGAATGTTTTGAACTTCGGACATGCTGGAGACGGAAATGTTCATACCCTGTTGATGAAAGACGACTTGAGTGAAGAGGAATGGACTAGAAGACGCGCTGCTCTTCTAAAAGATCTGTACCAGAAAGTTGCTGATCTAGGCGGTCTTCCTTCCGCCGAGCACGGCATCGGGATCGTCAAGAAAGAATACATGGAAAGTATGACGGATGACATCAACTTGAAGCATATGCGAGCCATCAAACAAGTCTTTGACCCGGATAATCGACTGAATCCTGGGAAAGTGTTCTGATTGGTTACTGAATGAAAATAGTAAATTAGATAAAGAAACACTCGTCCTTCGACTAAACTGGACCCTATAGAATAGACACGGATAAAAAAACCCTTATTCGTTCTCTATTTTATAGGGTTCTTTATTGTATAATGAACCCAACTATATGAGTTCAAAGGAGAGCGTTGACATGGGAAGAAATTATTTTACAGAAGAAGAGCGAAGAGAACTTGAAGAAAATCCTTTTGTAGAGAAAGCATCAACTAAAGCAGTAACTTACTCAGAGGCATTCAAAGACCATTTCGCTAAAGAAAAAGCTCTCGGAAAAGGACCTACACAAATTTTTAGAGACGCAGACTTTGATGTGATAGCGTTAGGGAAAGACCGTATAAAGACTTTTTCCAGACGAATTAAAAATATGAGCCATCGCCCAGAAGGATTTATGGATTTACGTAGTGAATCCAGTGGAAGACCCCGTACTAAAGAAAGAACTCAAGAAGAAGAAATCGCACACTTGAAACATAAAGTCG
>NZ_FNFK01000110.1 GCF_900101165.1 Alkalibacterium thalassium
TTTGACAAGAAAAAAAGGCAATGTGATCCAGCAGACGTGAATACGCTGCTGGATCAAGTTGCCTTTTTTCGCCTCTTTTTTATCGGTATAGAATTCTTTTCTACATTTATCACTGAAGATATTGCTGATGTAGTAGACAAGGTGTATACTAGAGACTTATATAACGATAATTAATCTAATATTAGCCTCTGGAGGTCATCATGTCACTATACAATGAATTAGTCGCAAAAAAGGAAAAAATAGCTTTAATAGGATTAGGTTATGTAGGAATGCCAATTGCTGTAGCTTTTGCAAAAAAAGTCGATGTTATAGGCTTTGATACAAATAAAGCAAAAGTAGAGCAGTATAAACGAGGCATTGACCCAACAAAAGAAATAGGTAATGATGTCATAAAAGAGACTTCAGTAGAATTCACATCAGATGAAGTGCGGTTAAAAGAAGCGAAGTTTCATATTGTGGCTGTACCAACTCCCGTGCGACCGGATCATACCCCTAACTTACAGCCAGTTGAGGCAGCGAGTAGAACCTTGGGCCGTAATTTGACTAAAGGGTCCATTGTTGTATATGAATCAACCGTATACCCTGGAGTGACTGAAGATATTTGTATACCTATATTGGAAGAAGAATCTGGGATGAAAGCTGGAGTAGACTTTAAAGTCGGTTTTTCCCCTGAGCGAATTAATCCAGGAGATAAGAAGCATACTTTAGAGAATATCGTTAAAGTGGTTTCGGGCATGGACAAACAATCGCTGGATGATATTGCCAAAACTTATGAATTAGTTGTTAGTGCAGGTGTTCATCGTGCGGCCTCGATTAAAGTGGCTGAAGCATCAAAAGTGATTGAGAATGCACAAAGAGATGTGAATATTGCTTTCGTTAATGAGCTATCTATGATTTTCGATCGAATGGATATCGATACGAATGCAGTTTTAGAAGCTGCAAAGACAAAATGGAACTTTTTACCATTTACACCCGGTTTAGTGGGAGGCCATTGTATTGGGGTTGATCCTTATTACTTGACTTACCGAGCAGAACAGTTGGGTTATAAATCTCAAGTCATCACGGCAGGTAGACGTATTAATGATGAGATGGGTAGTTACGTTGTTACTAATGTCATTAAGCAATTAATTAATGCAGATATAGTTGTACAAAAAGCTAGAGTAGCCATTTTAGGTTTTACATTTAAAGAAAATTGCCCAGATACGCGGAATACACGTGTTATTGACATAGTCAATGAATTAAAAGAGTACGGTATTTCACCACTTATAGTTGATCCACAAGCAGACGCTGATGAAGCGAAAGATGAATATGGCATTAATTTTGATACTCTAGAGGATGTCAAAGAGATGGATGCAATCATTGTAGCAGTAAACCACTCTGATTTTGTCGATTTAACTAGTGATGATTATGTATCCTTTTTTAAAAAAGGCGACAATCAAACTAAAGTACTGGTAGACATTAAAGGTATATTAGATAAAAATTATTTCAAAGAATCGGGCTATCACTATTGGGGATTATAATAATAGTACTAGATTAACAAAAGACTTATCAAACCTCTAGTGGTTTTGATAAGTCTTTCTGTTATACTCTGAATAGGTGAAGTGATCAGATACAAATAGCATATTATGGTAGTCTATGTTTTAAAAAACTATTCAGATATCTTATTGTATGGAAACCCAGATAGGATGTACCCTGGGACACAATTAAGCTAGTTATATAAGTAATATCGAACAAATTCATTATAGATAGTAAGTAACTCAAGTTTTGCAGTTAAAAAATAGCCTTTGACCCTTGGTGTCATTGACTTGGTACCGATTATTATGCCGCTTTTGATATTTGATTCAGCTG
>NZ_FNFK01000034.1 GCF_900101165.1 Alkalibacterium thalassium
CGAGTCAAAGTAAGCTGAGGCGTCTTAAAATTCAATGGGTACCACAAGTGCTCTAATTGACCACCCTTACTTTTGAGTTGCGTTTCGACTGCCTTGTAGCGTGCAATAACATCACGAATCGCATTTTGCGTAAGTTGGGATTTTAGACTAAACGTCTCACGAACTGTATGATAGATTTCTTTGTGAATACTAAATTGCTTCAAGTTAAAGTTGTGGTTAAAAATCCATTCGGAAACAAAATTCAAAGCTCTGGTATACGTATTCATCGTATCTTTAAAGGTTTGAACTTGTTTTTCATCCGGAAAGATTTGTTGTTTAGCTGTAAGTGTAATATCCATATCCCAAAACCCCCTTTCACTAAATAAATTATATCATAATTAATAGTGAAAGGTTAACAGAAAGGACTTCTATAGTGAAAAAATCTAAAGAATTGAGTTCCACAAACCCACCAATTCCTCTCGGCACTAAAGTACCGAGTTTCCTTGGTGGTGAAACTATATGAAAGTGATCACACACAGTGAAGAAGAAACAAAATCTCTGGCCAAGCGACTGGCTGATCAGCTGAAACCCGGAATGACGCTCCTTCTTGAAGGGCAGCTTGGAGCAGGGAAAACAACTTTTACAAAAGGTATAGCTGAGGCACTAGGTATAAGCAGGGCAGTAAAAAGTCCAACCTACACATTGATAAAAGAATACACAGACGGGACACTCCCTCTTTACCATATGGACCTTTATCGACTGGAAGATTCAGAAGATGAGGACCTGGGTCTGGATGATTATTTTTATGGCGAAGGAATCACGGTCGTTGAATGGGGATCATTTATGAAAGAAGATCTTCCTGAAGAATTTATAGCAGTGTCAATCAGTACGTCAGACAATCTGAATGACCGTGAGATCAAATTCTCGGCCCAAGGTGACCAGTACAGAGAAGTATTAGAACGATTGGAGTGAGTTTGATATGGTAAAAGAGCAGACACTGGACTGTATTATCAGAGAAGCGATACCGGACGATGCCGAAGCAGTCATCGATCTGCTGAATCGGACAGCCACTCAGACAGGGTTTATGACCCAGGGGGAAGAAGGACTGGGTATCACTGTTGCAGAAGAAGCTGAAGAGCTGGACAAAATTTATCATTCGGATAACAATACAATACTCCTTGCAGTGGTTGATGGACAAGTCATCGGGATTGCTTCGATCCATGCTTCTTCCAAACCGAAGATCAGGCACATTGGAGACATCGGCATTGTGATCGACAAGGATTACTGGGGTATGGGACTGGGTCGAGTGATGATGGAAGACCTGATTGACTGGGCACAGGAGTCCGAAGTGATCAAGCGTCTTCAGCTGCAGGTTCAGCACAGGAACACGCGTGCCCGAGCTCTGTATGACTCTTTAGGTTTCGATCTTGAAGCAATCATGAAATATGGCGTCAAGGACGCTGGTGAATACCTCGATGTTTGTCAGATGAGCAGGTTAGTATTATAGAAAAATGCTGGACATTCCCTGAATGATTGGGGAGTGTCCAGCATTTTTTTGCTTTTATGACATTTGGTATGACCTTCCATATTTTCGTAACACCGGAATTCAGATGGAAATGGACTCAGAGTGAGGGAGCAGTCGCCACAATAGCACCCAGCTCTCGCCGTCATGTTACCTGCTTATTATCCATTCTACTTAATAAAACGAGTCAGCGTTGATTGTCCGAATTCTTTTTCCTGATTCAGAAGAATTGTCGCACACGCTCGTGCATCTTCCAAAGCATGGTGGTGATTAAACGGAATACCATAATAAGCCGCGACTGTGTTCAGTTTATGATTCGGCAGCATTTTAAGCAGAGCCCGGGAGGAACGGACGGTACATAAGGTTTTAAACTGAGGGATCTGTAAGCCGTAATAAGACAATGTACCAGTTAGGATGCGTTTGTCAAATGGCATATTGTGAGCAATCACTAGTTGGTCTCTAGTGAAGTACTGATTCAATTCATTCCATACTTCAGGAAACTTAGGTGAATCAAGGACATCCGTTTCTCTAATGCCGTGGATCTGAGTGTTGATGCGGTCAAACCAAGTCTCAGGCTGGATCAGTGAATAATACTCGTCGACAATCTCACTGTCTCTTACAATCGTCAATGCCACAGAACAGGCACTGTGTGTCTGGCGGTTGGCTGTTTCAAAATCTATTGCAGTAAAATTCATAAATGCTCCTCTTTATCTTTGTTTATATTAATCATTGTTCAGTATGTCAAAGTATAGCATGACTGTCCCATACTTCAAGCGAACAAACTGCTTTAATTGTGTAGATTCTATTACAGAAGGGGTGTTATTCTCTGACACAAAGTCTGTTTTAAAGAGCTTATCAGTTATCAATCTGACTGATAACAAAACAAATAAAGAAAGCGCTTGTCTGTAATCAATTACATACATTAAGCTTGGCTTGTAAAGAATTTTGCAGACTAAAATTAGGAGGAAGCACACATGGCAAAAGATGGATTGAAAATTGTAACAATCGGTGGAGGGTCCAGTTATACACCTGAACTGATCGAAGGATATATTAAACGACAGGATTTGCTTCCAATCAGTGAGATCGTGCTTGTAGATATTGAAGCCGGTAAACACAAACTGGATATTGTTGGCGCAATGGCCAGACGAATGGTCAAAGCAGCAGGGCTCGACTGGAAAGTTACGCTGACATTAGATAGAAAATCAGCTTTAAAAGATGCTGACTTTGTCACTACACAATTTAGAGTTGGACTTCTAGATGCACGAGTGAAAGATGAGCGTATCCCGTTGTCACATGGCGTACTGGGGCAGGAGACAAATGGAGCCGGGGGAATGTTTAAAGCTTTCCGTACTATTCCCGTTATTCTCGGTATCATTGAAGACATGAAAACACAGTGTCCGGATGCCTGGCTGGTTAACTTCACAAATCCAGCTGGAATGGTAACAGAAGCGGCAATCAAGCATGGTGGATGGAAGAAAACAGTAGGTCTGTGTAATGTGCCGATCGGCCACCGAAAAATGGCTGCCGAAAAACTGGATATCCCGGAAAAAGACTTGTTCTTCAAGTTCGCCGGAATCAACCACTTCCACTGGCACCGTGTCTGGGACAAGCAGGGGCTGGAGCGGACACACGAAGTCATCGATGCGATCTACAAACCGACTGACGAGGATCAGGAAAGTCATCTGAAAAATATTCACAATGCCAGTTTCCATTACGAACAGATCAGAGCGCTTGAGATGCTTCCATGCGGTTACCATAGATATTATTATGCAGAAGATGAGATGCTGAAGCACTCGATTGAGGAATTTGAGAAAGGGGAAACCAGAGCTCAAGTTGTTAAGAAAACCGAATCGAGATTGTTCGAGCTTTACAAGGATCCTGAATTGGATTATAAGCCTGAAGAGCTGTCCCAGCGTGGAGGCACACATTATAGTGATGCAGCGTGTGAAATCATTGCTGCGATTCAAAACGATCTTCGCACAGAAATGGTCGTTTCGACCGAGAATAATGGAACAGTTACAGACCTGCCATATGACTGTGCTGTAGAAGTATCTGGGGTGGTCACGTCTCACGGATTTGAGCCCTATAACTGGGGAACCTTCACTCCTGAAGCGAGAGGCGTCATCCAAAGTATGAAAGGGATGGAAGAAACCGTCATCCGTGCTGCAATCGATGGAGACTATAATCGTGCATTAAGTGCATTTATCGTCAACCCGCTTGTGCCAGGAGGAGTCGTTGCAAAAGATATACTTGATCAGATGCTTTATGCTCACAAAGATCATCTGCCTCAGTTTGCAGATAAAATCAGAGAGATTGAAGAGAACCAGCCAGATACAATCAATTATGTCGACGAGCTGATGAAAAGTAATTAAACTAAAACAGTGCGGCTCCCTGTAATAAGGGAAACGCACTGTTTTTTTGATAACATGAATTTATTTAAATGGCAGAACTTTCTTTCTCAGCTCCATGATGACTGTCGTGCTGAGGGCAAGTCCGGCAGCGATAGCCCACTGCACAAATCCAAATGAGTCAGGAATCGAGAAGACTCCTCTGACACCAGGAAGTAGTGTTAGACTATACAAGCCAGAACAGACAACGAAAGCGATCAGGACAAATTTATTTTTAAAGAAGCCTGCTTCCACACTCGTCTGAGTGATAGATCGAGCAGAAAAGACTTGCAGGGAACGAGCCAGAATCAGGGTAGTAAAGGCCATGGCGACACTAATTTCAGGTGTATAGTTCGACAGCCCTATAAACTGAGAAATAATGACAGCCAGCCCGATCAGACTTCCTCTGAATATGACAGTCTGAAGCGTTTGTCCGGAGAAAATCGTTTCATCTGGATCTCTCGGTTTTTCGTTCATGACATTCGGTTCTTTAGGTTCGAGACCTAAGGCAATTGCAGGCAGTGAATCATTGACTAGATTGATGAACAGCAGCTGCAGCGTCGTAAATGGACTGATCCAGTTCATGATCAGAGCAAACAGGATAGCGATGACAGCTCCGAGGTTACCGGAAAACAGGTAGGCGGTCGCCTTCTTGATGTTACTGTAAATCGTTCGTCCGACAGATACTGCCTTGACGATCGAAACGAAGTTGTCGTCTGTGAGGATCATATCTGAAGCATCTTTAGCGACATCAGTTCCACTGCCCATGGCTATTCCTATATCGGCCTGTTTAAGGGCGGGTGCATCATTGACGCCGTCACCTGTCATCGCAGTTATCTGGTTCTTATTCTGCCAAGCCTTTACAATACGTATTTTGTTTTCAGGTGTGACTCGAGCGTAGACAGTGATTTTTTCCAGGTTTTCCATTAATTCATCATCAGACAAGGCATCCAGTTCCTGACCGGTAAGAGCCAGGTCACCTTCGCTAGAAATGTTCAGGTCTCTGGCGATTGCTCGGGCAGTCGTTTTGTGGTCTCCGGTGATCATGATTGTCTTGATGCCAGCAGCAGTAGCATCTTCTACTGCGTGGTAGACTTCCTGACGAGGCGGATCGATCATAGCCAGCAGTCCAACGAAAATCAGATCATTTTCGTCTTCAACATCAATGTCTTCTTTATCGATTGGCTTATATGCAAAAGCCAGTACGCGCATAGCCTGATTAGAAAAGTACTCGTTCTGCTCAACCAGTTCTTTTTGAAGCTCTTCGGTTAAGTAGACGACTTCTCCGTTCATTTTAATTTTTGAACACAGAGAGAAGATGACATCTGGGCCACCTTTGACCAAAAGCCTTTTTTCTCCATCAATCTCATGCACAGTAGACATGCGTTTACGGCTGGAATCAAACGGCAGTTCTGCAAGACGTGGGTAGGATTTACGTACAGTGTCGTAAGGCAGATTCTGTTTATTGCTGTATGCAATCAATGCAACTTCAGTGGGATCGCCACTTGATTCTCCGTTTTCACTTAATGTGGAGTCATTAGTCAGTGTAGCCACCTGCATCAGGATCTGTTCGGACTGAGTCCATTTTTCAGGATCGCCGGAGAACAGATTAGATTTACCATTTGGAATGTAGGCATCGACAACAGTCATTTTATTTTGAGTCAAGGTACCTGTTTTGTCTGTACAAATCACACTGGTGGAACCGAGCGTTTCTACGGCCGGAAGCTGTCTGATGATGGCATGCTGTTTAGCCATCTTATTTGTACCCACTGAAAGAACGATGGTCACGATCGACTGCAGAGCTTCAGGAATGGCAGCAACAGCGACAGCAACGGCAAACATAAATGCATCCAACAATGGGACTGTAATATCTTCAGCATTACCTAAGAAGATACGCCCTGCTTGAATAGCGAATATGAGAATAGACAGAAGCAGGATACCCCAGCCCAGTTTCTTACTGAAGTGTTCCAGTTTACGCTGCAGAGGCGTCTGTTTGGAAGAAGCGCCTTGAATCAGCTGAGCCACTTTCCCCATTTCAGTGGACTCTCCGATTGCAGTGACGACAAAGTTCCCTCGTCCGTAAGTGACCAACGTTCCACTGTAGACCATATTGATTCGGTCGGCAAGAGGTGTATCTTCAGCCAGTTCATTTGTTATTTTTTCAGATGAAACTGATTCCCCAGTCAGCGACCCCTCCTGGACTTGAAGCGATTCAGCTTCTACCAGGCGACCGTCGGCAGGAATATTATCTCCCGCTTCCAGTACAACAATATCACCAACTGTGATGTGTTTAGCTTCGATCGATTGAGTTGAACCATCTCTCAGTACTTTGGCACTAGGTGATGTCATCTTACTAAGAGATTCCAATGAATCTTCCGCTTTCTTTGTCTGCACGACACTTAGAATAGAGTTCAGTATCAGAACTGTAAAAATGATCAGTGGTTCGAGCGTTTCGCCGATCAGGATCTGAATGATGGCCACGATCAGGAGAACGATGACCATAGGATCCTTGAACGATTCGATAAATAGGGACAAAATCGAGCGTCGATCCTTTTGAGCGATTTCGTTTAAGCCATACTGCTCCAGGCGACTGGTTGCCTCCTCTGTAGTCAGCCCTTCACGGGAAGCATTCAGTTCTGTTAGAACTTCTTCACTCTTACGTTTATAGTAATCCATCTAATTATCCTTTCTACTAATCGGAAGCAATAGATAAAAAAAGACGCATACGGAAGGCCTATTCCGTATACGTCTCACAATTTAATGCAGCACCAGCAGATGAGTAATCTACGATTGGTGGCACTGCAACAGAAAATATCCTGCCTATTACTCCCGTACAGTATTCATTTGTTGTGATAATTATAATCCCTCTTAACTAAAATAGCAACAATTAAATATCCTGCAAACTTTTATGAGGAGATTTGTCTGACTATCAGTCATGCGAGCACTTTAAACCTGATGTTATCAGCCCACTGTTAATGATGATTTTAGTACGCTGGATTAACCGCATTAAAACGAGGTGAACCCATGACCCAGTCGCTTTTAAAAATAAGAAACTGCATGAACAGTTTAAAAATCACTCTCGCAGCACTTTTGACCATCATGATTGGAGGAGTTCTTCTTTCTTTGCTAATAAGTCATCAATCTGGACAAGAAGGGTCTGTTTTCGATCGTTTTTTACATCTGCTTCACTTGTGTCGATCAACAGCTTTTGATACATTGTTAGAAGAGTTGACGCATTGTAATACAGAAGTTCTAAGGATAGATAAAAAGCAGGACAATCTGGATGCATGTAAGATCTTTCTTCCGGAAGCTGAACCTGAAGATTGATCCGACTGTCGAGCTTAAGGAGGACAAGCACTACTTAGGTATCGTCCAAAAGGATTATTTTGACAGATTTGCAGAAGAAACCTTTTTAGGCTATGATTTAAGACTTGACGATTAGATGACAATTCCCGGTAATTGTACACATTCAGACGCATTAGTGTTAAAATTAATGTGATTTGCATGCTAACAAGATCCGAATGCCATCAAGTCATGAAATTGGATCCGTGGCAGATCATTAAAGGATCCAGGCGTTAACGAGAGGACAATCGATTATAATGAATGTAAAAAAACTTAAAAAGTATTTTCCAAACGCAACAATAAAAGAGAATGAACCTTTATCTAAATATACTTATACTAAAACAGGTGGACCGGCAGATGCACTGATCTTTCCGAAAACGAAAGAAGAAGTTCAGGCCTTGGTTAAATGGTTATATGAGCAGAGCTGGCCAGTCACTATTCTTGGGAATGCCAGCAACCTTATTGTGAAAGATGGGGGAATCCGTGGGGCTGTCATCATTCTGACGGACATGAACCAGATCATAGTAAAAGAGAACAGCATTAGAGTACTAACGGGTGCACCTCTTATCGAAGTCAGTAAACGGGCGTATCAGTCCAGTCTTACCGGACTTGAGTTCGCCTGTGGAATCCCGGGAAGCGTTGGTGGGGCAGTATACATGAATGCTGGAGCTTACGGCGGGGAAGTGAGAGAAGTGATCCGTAAAGTCACTGTCCTTACCCGTGACGGCGAAATTTTCGAACGGACGAATGACGAAATGGAATTTTCTTATCGTCACAGCAAGCTTCAGGAGACGGATGAAATTGCGCTGGAAGTCGTATTTGAGCTGACAAAAGGCGATCCTGAAGCGATCAAAGAGAAGATGGATGAGCTGACCTATCTCAGAACATCCAAACAGCCGCTGGAATACCCGTCCTGCGGATCTGTCTTCAAGCGTCCTACAGGCTACTTCACAGGTAAACTAATTCAGGAGGCCGGTCTACAGGGACTGAAATGGGGAGGCGCGCAAGTATCCACTAAGCATGCCGGATTTATTGTCAATATTGACAATGCGACAGCCACGGATTATATTGAGCTGATCGAACATATTAAGGAAGTTATTTTGGATAAAGATGGCGTCCAGCTGGAAACAGAAGTGAAAATAATTGGTGAAGACCATCCTGCTGTTATCGAGAGCAATGACACATTGATAAAAAAAGCGACTAGCAGTTTCAAGGCGAAACTTAAAACGATCATGCCTTTGACAGAAGAAAATTAAATGAAGGAGCAGCTGGTGACCACAAAGCGGTGAGACGTCGTTAACGGGTTGCAGGCTGCTCTTTTACATTGGACAGACGGAGGAAATCAGATGAAAATAGGTGTTGTCGGATTAGGAACTATTGCACAGAAAGCTTATCTCCCACTCTATACGACTCATTTTTCCGAGCATGAGTGGCACTTTTCTACACGCAGTCAGGAAAAGCTGCAGGAACTGGGGAGACAGTACGGCTTATATCCTGAGCAGCTGCATACATCCTGGAGAGACTTGACGGAGATAGTGGATGCCGTGTGCATACATACCCCTACACATACGCCTTATGAGGTGGTTTCATATTTTCTGAATCATTCGATTCCAGTGTTGATCGATAAGCCGCTGACAGAAGAACTGGATAAGACTAAAGAGCTGATGACTCTGGCTAAAGAGAAACAGGTACCGTTAATGATCGGATTTAATCGACGGTTTGCACCCAATGTAAGGGAACTGGCTGATGTCAAAGATGCCAATATGCTGATCGTTCAGAAGAATCAGTCAGATGCCACAGACTTTCCGGTCAGATACCGTATCTTCGATATGATGATTCATCCAATTGATACAGCAGTCTTTTTATTAAATGACCAGAATATCGACGTAGTAGATTCTGAAGTTATCGAAGAAGGGGGCCAGTTCAAGCGCGCGTGGGTCATGCTTAAAACGAGGCAGACGACTGCACTGGTTTCTATAAATAACGAATCAGGAACTAAAAGAGAGACACTTGAACTTCAAAGTCCTTCCGGAACATACACAGTTGAAGACCTAACAGAGCTTTCGATTTACACTGAAGAAGGAAGGCTCACTCAAACTGCCGGTGACTGGACTGGCACACTGGTAAAAAGAGGCTTTGAACCGATGATCCAGTCATTTATAGAAGCTCTGGAGAAGAAAGCAGCTGTCCCCGTGTCGCTTGACTCCGCACTGATCAGCCACTCCATATGCGAGTCGATCTGCTTGAAGTACGAAATGGAACAGTAGTGATACCTTAAGTTCCGTCGTATGATCAGCAATATTGAAATGATATAAAAGAATCGCTGCAGCTGGCATATGTTCCACTTGATTCTCTGCCAGATAAAAAGAATGACCGATGGCGTCACTTTTTAAACATATTTAGTGACTATTATAAGAAAAACAACTGAATAAATATTGCTTTTCACCCCTTAATCGCTATAATTATAAAGGTTAATTAAATCGGTTATAAAGGGGTGTTTTTTGTTGACTGAAGAGATAATTGTTTCCTTCGATCAGGTAGAAAAAAAATATGATAAAGAGAGTGTCTTAAAGTCCATTTCGTTTGAATTGGAGAAAGGGAAATTTTATACCTTACTCGGTCCATCAGGATGTGGAAAGTCGACGATACTGAATCTGATCGCCGGATTTACGACACCTACTGAAGGGACTATTCTGATTAATGGAGAAGAAACAAAGAACACACCTCCAAATAAAAGAAAAGTCAATACAGTTTTTCAGGACTATGCCTTGTTCCCTCATATGAATGTTTTCGATAATGTGGCTTTTGGGCTGAAAATGAAAAAAATGAACAAACAGGATATCAGTAAGAAGGTCAGTGACGTGCTTAAACTCGTCAGACTGGCTGGCTTTGAAGAACGGGGAATAGCTGAGATGTCCGGTGGGCAGAAGCAGCGAGTAGCGATCGCCCGGGCTCTTGTAAACGAACCGGACATGCTGCTGCTGGATGAGCCATTATCCGCATTGGACCTGAAACTGCGGACAGATATGCAGTATGAACTGCGAGAACTTCAGCGGCGCCTTGGGATTACTTTTCTTTTTGTTACTCATGATCAGGAAGAAGCTCTGGCGATGAGTGATGAAATTATGGTTATGAAAGAAGGCGAAATCATCCAGACTGGTACGCCGAATGATATTTACGATGAGCCGATCAACCGATATGTGGCTGACTTTATCGGGGAAAGCAATATTGTAGAAGGCCGTATGGTTGAGGATTATGTTGTGTCATTTGCTGGCAAACGTTTCGCGTGTGTTGACGGAGGCATGACATCTAATGAGAAAGTTGATGTTGTGATTCGTCCGGAAGATCTCGTAGTCAATCAGGCTGATGAAGGAGGTCTGCAGATCAGTGTTCAAAGTCAGTTATTCAGAGGGGTCCATTATGAGATCGTTGGACTGGATGATGAAGGAAACAGCTGGATGGTCCACTCCACGAAGAAGACAGAAATCGGCAAACGAGTCGGTCTTCAATTTGATCCACAAGATATCCACATCATGCGTATAAATGAAACCGAAGAAGCTTTCGATGAGCGGATCGAGCAGTTTTCCGGATTATCCTCGACATCAGAGGTGAGAGGAGAAGGGGCAGATGACTAGACAGCGCAAACTTCTTTCGATCCCTTATTACCTGTGGATCGTTTTATTTGTCGTTTTTCCAGTTTTGTTACTGCTTGTACAGTCATTTCGGGGGCTTGACGGATCATTTACACTGACGAACATACAGACTTATTTTACGTCTCAAGTCTATCTGACGATGACGATGCAGTCGTTTTTATATGCTTTTCTGATTACTGTGCTGACACTAGCCATCAGTTATCCGGCTGCCTACTTCCTGACGCAGACTAAGCACAAACAGTTATGGCTGCTGGTTTTGATTTTGCCGACGTGGATGAATATCTTGCTGAAAGCTTACGCCTTTATCGGCATTCTAAGTCAGACAGGCTTTGTCAATCAGCTCCTGGAAACTATAGGTATTGGAGCGCAGCAGTTGCTCTTTACTAGACTCAGTTTTCTGATCGTGGCTACTTACATTGAAATTCCATTTATGCTTCTTCCGGTCTTCAATGCCATTGATGAAATAGATGGATCGATGGTCCTTGCCAGCCGGGATCTGGGAGCCAATGAGTGGCAGACGTTTAGATCTGTGATTTTTCCGATATCTCTGTCTGGTGTGAGAAGTGGAATCCAGGCCGTATTCATTCCTTCCTTGTCTCTTTTCATGCTGACTAGACTAATCGCGGGGAACCGTGTCATTACTTTGGGTACAGCAATCGAACAGAACTTTCTGGTTACACAGAACTGGGGAATGGGATCAACGATGGGCATTATCCTGATTCTGATCATGTTTGCGGTTATGTACGTGACACGTAAACGAAGAAAGGGAGTGCCGGGAAGATGACCAAGAATAAAAACTGGGCAAAGATTTATTTATTCGTCGTATTCATTCTGCTTTATACACCCATTGCCTATTTAATATACTATTCCTTTAATGAAGCGGGAACGATGAACCAGTTCAGCGGATTTACACTGGAACACTATGCAGCATTGGCAGAAGACTCAAGACTGCTGATTATTGCACTGGACACGATCAGGGTGGCTCTCTTGTCAGCTCTTATTGCAACAGTGATCGGGACATTTGGTGCTATTGGTATATACTTTTCAAGGAGACGTCAGACTAAAAACTTGCTTCTGAGTCTGAATAACATTCTTCTGGTATCACCTGATGTCATCATCGGAGCAAGCTTCCTGCTGCTCTTCACTCTAGTAGGGTTTCAGCTGGGTTTTTACTCCGTACTCCTTTCTCATATTGCTTTCAGCATCCCGATCGTCGTTCTGATGGTCCTTCCGCGGCTGGAAGAAATGAACGGGAATATGATTACAGCTGCCAGAGATCTTGGAGCCAACCATTTCCAGGTGCTCAAGGAGATTATTCTTCCGAGCATTACGCCTGGGATACTGGCCGGCTACTTTATGGCGTTTACCTACTCGATCGATGATTTTGCGGTGACCTTCTTTGTAACTGGGAACGGCTTTGCGACGTTGTCTGTAGAAATTTATTCCAGGGCACGCCAAGGTGTCAGTCTGGAAATCAACGCGTTGAGTACAATCCTTTTCCTTGCTGCATTCAGCCTTGTTGCCGGATACTATTTCATCCAGCAGCAGCGCACACGACATAAACTGGCCCACATGGATCCGACAAATCATGAAAAGGCGGTGACGCCATAATGAAAAAACTGATTAATTTGTCACTGGTTATTATTGGACTCACAACGGCTGCTTTCCTGGGAGGACGTTACATCGAGCAGGCTCAAGGGACAAGTGGAGCAGATGTTTTCCACTTGTATAACTGGGGGGACTATATCGATTCCGATCTGATTGAGCAGTTTGAAGAAGAGACGGGTTACCGCGTTGTCTACGAAACATTCGATTCTAATGAAGCCATGTATACAAAGGTCCAGCAGGGCGGGACGGGGTATGACCTGGTAATTCCAAGTGAATACATGATCGAGCGGATGATTGAAGAAAACTTAGTCGTGGAACTAGACCATTCTAGAATCGAGGGCCTGGAACACATCGATCCTGATTTTCTCGATCTGAACTTTGATCCGGGGAACCGTTACTCGATTCCTTATTTCTGGGGAACACTCGGAATTGCATACAACGAAGACCTGTTGGAAGGTTTTGAACCGGAAAGCTGGGAAGACTTGTACCGACCTGAACTGGCGGACAGTATACTGATGATCGATGGGGCCCGAGAAGTTATAGGGATCGGCCTTCAGACTTTAGGCTATTCACTCAATTCAAGAGACTCATCCGAACTTCAGCAAGCAGCAGACCAGCTGACTGAACTGTCACCAAACATCAAGGCACTGGTGGCTGACGAAATCAAGATGTACATGATCCAGGAAGAGGCTGCGATTGCGGTCACTTACTCTGGAGAAGCGGCAGATATGATGTGGGAGAACGAATCCATTGTCTATATTCTACCCGAAGAAGGATCGAATCTCTGGTTCGACAACATGGTGATTCCGCACACTGTACAGAATGAAGAAGCGGCGTATGCTTTCATCAACTTCATGCTGGATCCTGAAATAGCTGCCCAGAACGCAGACTATATCGGTTACAGCACACCAAACCAGACGGCAATGGGCTACCTACCTGAAGAAACAGTGGAAGACGAGCAGTTTTATCCGAGCCAAGATATGATGGACAATCTGGAAGTCTACGAAGACCTCGGACTGGAATACACCGGGATTTACAATGACCTGTTTCTGGAGTTTAAAATGATCAAATAAAGTTAGTTTAAGAAGTGAGACTTAATCATCAAGTCTTACTTCTTTTTTCTATGCTATAATTTAATTACATATATACGAAGGAGAGAGACGGATGAACTTAAAGAAGATGGTCGGCTACAAAGCGACAGAATTTGTAAAGGACGGAATGATTGTTGGGCTAGGAACAGGATCTACGGCCTACTACATGGTTGAGGCGATTGGAAAACGTGTGAAAGAAGAAGGATTGTCTATTGTTGGCGTCACAACCTCTCACAGAACAACTGATCAGGCAAGAGAACTTGGTATCCCGTTAAAAGATATCGATGAAGTTGATCATATTGACGTGACCATCGATGGGGCGGATGAAATTTCAGATGACTTCCAAGGCATAAAAGGAGGAGGAGCTGCGCACCTCTTTGAAAAAATGGTCGCGAACCTGTCTGAAGAAATCATCTGGATCGTGGACGACAGCAAAATGGCATCTAAATTAGGCGCATTCCCTCTCCCAGTAGAAGTGGTGAAATTCGGATGCGGACAAGTACTAAAGCGTTTAAAAAAAGAGAATCTGAATCCCGAATTTCGTCTGAATGATGACGGGAGCAAACTGGAGACTGATTCAGGCAACTATATCATTGATCTGCATTTGGGAACGATTGAAGATCCTCATAAACTCGCATCCTTCCTGGACTCTGTCACAGGTGTAGTGGAACACGGGCTGTTTCTAGATACCGTCACTAAGGTGATCATCGGAAGAGAAGACGGACTAGAAGTGATCGATGTGGAAAGATAAGAGACACTAATAGTAGGAGACACTAATAGACCTGCAGAGCGGCTGGACGAATCGTCTGTCTCCCTGCAGGTCTTTTTTCTTTTTGTAGGGGTTGCATGTAGTAGCCCCGGCACTCGGGTAAGGAACCAAACTGAGTTAAGGCGCAATCGTTATAGCTCCGGCACTCGGGTATGGAACCAAACTGAGTTAAGGCGCAATCGTTATAGCTCCGGCACTCGGGTATGGAACCAAACTGAGTTAAGGTGCAATCGTCAAAGCACCGGCACTCGGGTATGGAATCAATCTGAGTTAAGGTGCAATCGTCAAAGCACCATAAGTCGGAATGGAAAATCGACTTGAGCTCCTTATCAAACGTAAAAATAGAACATCTAGATGCATGAACGCATCTAAATTCACGACGAAACCACCGAAGTGTTTATTACAGTATCATTCATTCAGACAAATAACCCATCTTCCTCCATCATACGGCCCATTTGCAGTAACCAATGCTCTTTACCTTTCGGAGCGGTGAACTGAATTCCCAAAGGCATGCCTTCTTTTGTCAAATGTGTGGGCAGGCTGATTGCAGGCTGGCCAGTCAGATTGGCTTGTTGAGTAAATGGAGTTATCGATAGACTTTCTTCCCACATATCCCAGATAAGCTGTTGTTGGTCAGCGGGTGAGAAAGTGTCAATGTGTCTCATTTTCTTTTTAAAAGATTCAGACCAGTAGATCTTGTCCACTCTCGGAGCAGGCTCAGCTGTTGTCGGCTGAAGTAGCAAGTCGTATCGTTCATTGAATAAAGCCGCTTTTTCCGCTGCATCATCCCATGTGCTCAGTGTATTTGAATACTCAGCTGCACTGACTTTTTTGCCTGACTGATACAGGACCCAGGTCAGCAGTTCCACATCCTCCATTGTGATCGACCGACCGAGAGCTTTCTCCATATTCCCAAGCATAGCTGCAGTTTCTCCGGAATTCATAACATAGTAGAATTTCATCAAATCTACACCATCAATATCTGGTTCACTCTGGTCTACCGCAAACCCTTTCTGTTCGAGCCAGTTGACAGCGTTTAGAACAGTGTCTTCAGCTTCGCTGCTTACCTGACTGCCGATCGGAGATTTCAGGGAAAAGGCGATTCTCATCTTTTTATTAAGTGGGGCAGTCAGACTGTTAAGATAGCCTTCCCTGTACAAGGGTGTCTGAAAAGCAGCTGCAGGCTGCACGACTTGCATGTGGTCGAGCAAAGCAGCAGCATCCCTGATTGATTTTGTCAGAGCGAAGCTGATGGCGGCACCTTGCCACGCCCGCCCTGCTCCAGGGCCAATAGGTGTTCTGCCGCGAGTCGGTTTCAGTCCGACTAAGCCGGTAAATGAAGCCGGTATGCGGATTGATCCACCGCCATCACTTGCTCCAGCTATAGGCACCATTCCTGATGCGACTGCGGAGGCAGCACCGCCGCTTGATCCTCCTGCGCTGTACTCAGAGTTAAAAGGATTGCGTGCCGGACCAAAAAGATCGGAGTGCGTGATATTGGTAAAACCGAACTCCGGTACATTCGTCGATCCGATAGGAATAAATCCTGATTTCTGCAGCTGGGCAACAAAGTGGCTGGTATATGATGACCAGTTATCTTTTAACAGTTTGGAACCTGCCCGGGCAGGTTCTCCGATCATGTTCTGACCCAGCTCCTTTAAAAGGATCGGCACACCACCAAAAGGACCGTTTGCCCATGATTCTTCTCGTGATTCACTAAGTGCAGTTTCTTCTCTTGTGTGGACGACTGCATTTAACAGCGCATTTTGTTCTTTAATCGATTTGAAGCTGGCCATAAGGAGTTCCTCAGATGAAACCTGCCCGTTTCTGATCTGCTCCGAGTAATACATCCCATCCTTAGTCCGGTCAATATGAAAGCTCATAGTTTTATCCTTCCTTGTTCAGTCAATTTTTTTCAGTATATCAGTCAGGTGTAAGGAATCAATAGTGCAGGAGATAATAGGCTTGAATAATCAGTCAGACTAACGAAGCAGGAATGTGAATAAAGGCTTATTACAGGTGTTTGCAGAATTTGTATCACAAATAAAAAGAATTTTGATGAATCATAAAGACAAAATTGTACATCATCATAATATTAAGAATGGCGGTAAAATAGTGATAAGATCCTGATTTATTTCTTTGTCTCGTCCTCTCAAATAACAAAATCGACTATAATTTTGACTTTAAAATTTCAGGTTGCTATGATTTTGAAGGAAAAACGAAAGGAGACAATGAAAAATGAACAAATCACTATTGATGAGGATGGCACTGCTTGGAAGCGTCATAACACTGACAGCCTGTGGGGAAAGTGGTGCCAGTGAGAATAGTTCAGATAACTGGGATGAGATACAAGAAGCGGGTGTGATCCGTGCAGCGACATCTGGTACATATTTTCCAAACTCATATCATGATGCTGAAACAAATGAACTGACTGGCTTTGAAGTTGAAATACTGAGGGAAGTGGCTGATCGTCTGGAACTGGACATTGAATTTACTGAAATGAATGTAGACGGCATGCTGACGTCTCTGAACAGTGAACAGATTGATGTTGCCGCCTTGAGTATCAGTCACGCCGGAGAAAATGCGGACCGATACAACTACACGATACCTTATAAGTATTCATATATGTCCATGATTGTCCGGGAAGAAGACAACTCAGGGATTGAAGAAATGGAAGATCTTGACGGAAAACGGGCAGCTGGAGCGGCTACGACTACGTATATGCAGATTGCAGAGCAGTATGGAGCAGAACTGGCAATTTATGATAACGCCACAAACGACCAGTATTTATGGGACGTAGCGAATGGGCGAACAGACTTGATCATAAATGACTTTTACGGACAGACCATGGCACTGACGGCTTTCCCGGATATTCCAGTCCACATTCATGAAGAGCTATTCTTCAATCCAAGTTATACTAATTTCTCTCTTAAACTAGGCAATGACACCTTGACTGAACAGATCGACCAGGCACTGGAAGCTATGCATGAAGATGGGACACTCAGTGAGATCTCAGAGACATTTTATTATGGGGAAGATGTGACGGTTGAACAGGACTTTGACATCATGACCATCGAACTAGAGGGGTAGCCATGCAATCAATTGAATGGCAGTATATATTTGATCCAGATCTGGCCTGGGAATCTTTGCCGTTTTTATTAAGAGGCGTGCCATATACCTTGGGCATTGCCTTGGTGAGTACGGCCATTGGAGCAGTGATAGGAATGGTCATCGCTCTGATGAGATTGTCTCCATCCAGAATATTAAGGTGGATCGCCCGCTTGTATGTTTCCTTTATGAGGGGGACGCCGGCACTCGTCTTTTTGTTTCTGATTTATTTTGGGCTGCCTTTTGTAAACATTCAGTTTAATGCACTGACGTCGGCTATTATCTGCTTCAGTCTAAACGGAGCGGCCTATATTTCTGAGATTTTCCGGTCATCCATATCATCCGTGCATCGGGGGCAATGGGAAGCGGCAACCGTTCTTGGAATGACTCCTTATGTCACGTTGAAAGATATAATTCTTCCGCAGGCTTTCAGAATAGCGATCCCACCTTTGAGTAGTGTGCTCCTGGATGTCATCAAGGGAACATCTCTAGCAGCCATGATTACAGTCAACGAAATTTTTCAAAATGCCAGAGTAGTGGGAGGAAGAGAGCACGATTATATGACGATGTATATTCTTGTTGCAGCAATTTACTGGGTGATCTGCAGCCTCTTCGGACTATTTCAGGACTATCTCGAAACAGTCTCCTCCAGGTATATCGTCAACTGATGTATTCTATTTTCACGCCAAAAGAAGACCCTGCACTTTTAGAATAGTGCAGGGTCTATCTTTATTAATCAGGCATATGAAAGAATGCCCTTGTTTTTCAGTTGCTTAAGCATATCTTCAGTCATTTTTTCAAGATCGTACTTAGGTGAGAATCCCCATTCTTCCTGAGCAGCTGTTGTATCGATGGCATTTGGCCAAGACTCTGCGATCCCTTGTCTAATTGGATCAACATCATAAATCAGCTTGAATTCAGGTAAGTGTTTCTTGATAGCCTGTTCAACATCTTCAGGTGCAATGCTCATAGCACTGACATTGTAAGCATTGCGGTTGACCAGCTGGTCGCTCGGTGTCTCCATCAGTTGAATGATCAAGTCGACTGCGTCAGGCATGTACATCATATCCATGTATGTGCCTTTGCCGATAAAAGATGTATACGCATTGTTTTTCAGTGCTTCATAGTAAATATCGACAGCATAGTCTGTCGTTCCGCCGCCAGGAAGGGTGTCGTAGGAAATCAGACCAGGGAAACGGACGCTTCGTGTATCCACTCCGAATTTCTGGAAATAATAATCCCCGAGCATCTCTCCGCTGACTTTTGTGACACCGTACATAGTTGTCGGACGCTGGATCGTGACCTGGGGTGTCTGATCTTTAGGTGTCTGAGGACCGAAAGCCCCGATTGAGCTGGGTGTGAAGAACTTCAAGTCGTACTCGCGCGACAGCTCAAGTGCGTTGATCAGTCCGCCCATGTTCAAATTCCAGGCCAGCTGAGGTTTTGCTTCGGCAACAGCTGACAGTAATGCAGCCAGGTGGATAAATGTATCAACTTGATACTGTTCAACCAAATCCTTCATGCGATTTGCATCGGTCACATCCAGGATTTCGAAAATACCATCAGTGACCACTTTAGAATCTTCAGGCTGTCTGATATCAGTAGCGATAACGTTTTCTTTCCCATAGACTTCACGCAATCTGATTGTAAGCTCTGATCCGATCTGACCTAAAGCTCCAGTAATGATAATTTTTTTCACTCGTAAACCTCCGACTTTTTGTCTATTATTTATTACCAGCAGAAAGAGAAAAGATGAGGCTCACCTTTTCTCTATTAGTCTATAAATTAACTGATAACATCGAGTTCCTTGCCGATTTTTTTGTAAATGTCAAGTACTTTGTCCAGCTGGTCCTTGGTGTGAGCGGCACTTGGCATATTTCTTACTCGACCTGTTCCACGTGGGACTGTAGGGAAGACGATCGATTTTGCATAGACGCCTTCTTCTGTCAGACGTTTGGAGAAACGCTGAGTCAGTTTTTCTTCACCGATAATACAAGGGGTGATAGGTGTTTCTGAATCGCCGATGTTGAAGCCCAGATCTTTAAGGCCGGCTTTCAGATATCGACCATTTTCCCAAAGACGTTCGTGTTCTTCAGTTGAGCTGGACATGATATCGATGGCTTCGATACATGCTGCAGCAGCTCCAGGAGTCAGTGAGGTAGAAAACAGGAAAGGACGGGCACGAACCTTCAGCCAATCAATTAGGTTCTGAGTTCCAGCGACATAACCTCCGACAACTCCGACTGCTTTAGACAGTGTCCCCATCTGGAAATCGATTTTATCCTGAAGACCAAAATGTTTAACTGTCCCGGCACCTTTACCCATGACGCCTGATCCATGTGCATCATCAACATACGTAATCAGATCGAATTCTTCAGCGATTTCAACGATTTCAGGCAATTTCGCAACATCGCCATCCATTGAAAAGACACCGTCAGTGATGTACATGATTTTTTCATACTGTCTGCTTTCAACAGCTTCTTTAGCTTTTGCTCTCAGATCATCCATATCCTGGTGTTTGACACGGATAACTTTTGCTCCGGATAGACGGCATCCGTCAATGATAGACGCGTGATTCAGTTCGTCAGACAGGATTGCATCATTCTTGTTCATAACCGCAGAAATTGCGCCCATGTTGCAGTTGAAACCTGACTGGAAAGCGACGGCTGCTTCAGTGTGCTTGAATTCAGCTATTTTTGCTTCCAGTTCGTCGTGGATCGACTGAGTTCCGTTGATTGTTCTAACGGCACCGGCACCTACACCGTAAGTGTCAGTTGCTTCATTTGCTTTAACTTTAAGACGTTCATCATTTGCAAATCCCAAGTAGTTGTTAGAAGACAGATTGATCAGGTTTTTACCGTTGACCGTAATTTCAGATCCGTTGGGTCCCTGAATCGTGTCGATTTCATTATAAAGACCTTGATCCTTCAATTCCTGAAGATTATTTTCGAGAAAGGTATTCAACTTTTGACTAGTCATATAATCGCTCCTTTGAGTAATTGGTTGTGCATTTCCTTATAATTCTACCACTCTTTTAGATGGACGTGTAGTACTGTAAGTCTTTATTGGAAGATTCTTATCGACTCTGAGAGAAATCTACTTAATAAAGGCAATACTTGTGATAAAATAAGGCTTACATAATAAAATGAATGGAGTGTTATGAGAATGAGAATGATTGACTTGATTCAGAAGAAACAGCATAGACAAGAACTGACAGAAGAAGAAATTAAATGGATGATCGACCAGTATACAAGCGATGTTATTCCTGATTACCAGATGAGCGCAATGGCTATGGCAATCTATTTTAATGGAATGAACAATGATGAACGTAGTGCCCTGACAATGGCCATGGTCGAATCCGGTGATCAGATCGACTTGTCCGATATCGAAGGCGTAAAAGTGGACAAGCATTCAACTGGCGGAGTAGGCGATACAACTACCCTGGTCCTTGCACCTCTTGTGGCTAGCATAGGGGTTCCAGTAGCTAAAATGAGCGGTCGTGGACTAGGACATACAGGCGGAACAATCGATAAGCTTGAAGCTATCCCAGGTTTTCATGTTGAACTGTCTCAGCAGGACTTCACTGAACTGGTCAACAAAAATAAAGTGGCAGTAGTTGGACAGTCAGGAAATCTGACACCGGCTGACAAAAAGTTATATGCCCTTCGTGATGTGACAGGCACTGTCGAGTCGATTCCTCTAATTGCGAGTTCAATCATGAGTAAAAAAATTGCCTCGGGTGCAGATGCAATCGTTCTGGACGTTAAAACCGGAGCCGGAGCATTCATGAAAAACGTGGAGCAGGCAAAAGAACTGGCTGAAACCATGGTCAATATCGGGAAATCAGTTGGAAGACAGACGATGGCCGTTATTTCTGATATGAGTCAGCCACTTGGAAATGCGATTGGAAATGGTCTGGAGGTAAAAGAAGCGATCGATACGCTTAAAGGGCACGGACCGGAAGACCTGACTGAACTGTGTCTCGTTCTTGGAAGTCAGATGGCTTATTTAGGAGGAGCGGCAGACACTCTTGAGAAAGCGCGGACCCTTCTGGAAGCAAACCTTAAAAACGGCAAAGCGCTTGAAGTCTTCAAGACATTTGTGGAAGCACAAGGCGGGGATGCTTCAGTAGCCGATAATCCTGAAACGGTCCTTCCAGTTGCTTCATATACTAAGGAAGTTTTAGCTGATCAGGATGGAGTCGTTTCTGAAATCATTGCTGATCAGATCGGAATTGCAGCGATGATGCTGGGTGCCGGACGTGAAACGAAAGAAAGTCAGATCGACTTGTCTGCAGGACTTTACCTTCATAAAAAAGTTGGAGATAAAGTCAGTGCGGGAGAGTCTATTGCTACCTTGTATTCCAACAAAGAAATCAGCGATGAGGTTGGCGAAAGAGTTCTGACTAATGTCAAACTGTCAGACAGCGCAACTGAACCGACATTGGTGTATGACATCGTTCAGTAAATAATGGGTGAGTGAAGCAGTCTTCGGTGTCTTGAAGCTATGTGTAAAGTTTATGTAGGAAGCAGAAAAATATAGGGTAGACAAAAAGAAAGAAGACCCTTAATCTAGAATTTGCAGAAACTAGAGAGAA
>NZ_FNFK01000056.1 GCF_900101165.1 Alkalibacterium thalassium
CAAGCGATAGCTTGAAGTGGTTAATGTCATTCTCATTTGGTATACTTTATATATAGACGATAACCAAGTCTATATAGGCGACAACCAAGCCTACTGAGTATTCCTTGGCGTTAGCCAAGTAAAAGAAAACCTATGAGGCAGGGACTGCCTTTTGAGCCTACCCATATCCGATTCCTCTGTCTGCATGAAACCTGTGCAGACAAGAATGGAGTTCGTAGGAAGCCCCCACTTCAAAATCCGGAGGATTTAAGTGGTGGGTAGTTCACTGACCGCTCAATATTGATAATGAAGTGCCCTGACGGACCATGATATTGACATTCCCTCCATTTTCTTCTAGAGTAATATTAAGATTGAATGAATTAAGGAGTACCTATGCCAAAAAAATATTACGCAGTTAAAAAAGGAAGACAGACAGGTGTTTTCACAACTTGGAGTGAAGCTCAAAAAGTGATCTCAGGCTTTTCAAACGCAGAGTTTAAGTCATTTACGACTAAATCTGAGGCCGAGAATTATCTGAAGGGATCAGATTCCGCTCCTGTTGAAGAAACCCCTGAGTCAGTCATTGCCTATGTAGATGGATCATTCGATAAACGGGCAAAAAAATACAGTTACGGTGTAGTCATGATTAAAGATGGAAAAGTGCTTGATGAACTGGCAAATGCTGCAGATGATCCGAAGTATGCTGAAAGCTTTCAAATTGCAGGAGAATGCTTTGGGGCCTTAAATGCCATAAAATGGGCAGTCAGTCATGGCTATAAATCGGTCATCATTCATTACGATTATCTAGGAATTGAAATGTGGGCTACTGAAAGATGGAAAGCCAATAAAACAGTCTCTAAAGATTACGTCACCTACTTCAAGAAATACGCTCAGGAAATCAATGTCCATTTTGTAAAGGTTAAAGCTCACACCGGCGTTCTTTACAATGAACGAGCTGACCAGTTGGCTAAGCTTGCACTTAAATAGATACCAGGACTGAATAACACAATAGATTCATCGATGGATCACAAAGATGAGCCTATAAAAACCGTCAGGCTAAGGAATTAACCTCCTTGATCTGACGGTTTTTTTTATCTGTTTCGGTTCCAGTTTCTTACAGTTCGTCAATTCGACTCATGTCTTCATCAGAAAGTGTGAAATCCAGACTTTCCAGATTAGCTTTCTGGTTCTCAGGGTTATGCGATTTAGGAATCACGATCACGCCGCGCTGGGTCTGGTAACGTAGAAGAACTTGTCCCCAGGTTTTATCATAAGCTGTGCCTATGTCCCCCAACACCTCTCTATCCGCCTCAGAGGTTTTCATTGGTCCCCAGGCTTGCGGTCGGATATCTTCTTTAAACATGTACTTTATCCATTCATTGTTCCATTCAGTCGGATTGGACTTAATCTGGTTCACTGCCGGCTTGACAGTAGCAAAAGCATCAAGGCGTTTCAAATCATCAATTGAAAAATTCGATACCCCGATTGTTTTGATTTTGTCTTTTCCGACGTACTCTTCCAGTACTTCCCAAGTCAGACGCAGTTTTTCTTCATCTTCAATAGGTTTATGAATCAGGTACAAGTCGATGTAATCTGTCTGCAGGTTTTCAAGACTTTGATCGAGTGTCTGTCTAACTGCCTCTTTATCTTTAATATACTGATCATCTGCCGGAATTTTAGTTGTGATAAAAAAATCTTCACGAGGAATGCCGCTGTCTTTAATCGTTTTGCCCACACCTGCTTCGTTGCGGTAGGAGATGGCAGTATCGATCAGACGATACCCTAAATTGATTGCAGACTCAAGTGCAGAGAAGTCGCCATTCAATTTACCATTGTAATCATTGTTTTCTTTGCCGTAAGTATTTGTTCCTGTCCCCAAGTATGGGATGGATAAACCATTATTCAGCCGAACTTTTTCCAATGCTATCTCTCCTTCATTTCCATATTTACCTTTATAGTACCTGTCTTTACAGGTCGATTTCAAGTAATTGTTTCTTCAATGCCTTCATTTCTGTATTGTCCAATGTAATTCCCTTTCCCATCTTCAAGTGATCCGGGCTCCAGTCTCTAATATCGAACTTAGCTGGTCTGTCGTTCCAACTAACCAGATTCAGTTCTTTCCTCCAGCCTTTGGGATTCTCTGACAAGACAGCTAAGTGCTCAAGTACTTCAAAATTTAATTGACTCATTTCTTTAGACTCCTTTCAAAATAGCGTCCGACTTCATCGGGGTGATGGGCATCTGAACCGAATCTAAGCGGGACAGCTAGTTCGATTGCTTTTTTAACCAGGACTTCCGGTGGGTACGTCTGCTTGTGATAAGGCTTGTCCAGTCCGGCGAAATTGTAATCCATCCGGTACCCCTTTTCTTTAATACGTTCGAGTACCTTGATCCAGTCGATCGTGTCGACCTGGTCGTACGCTTCCTCAAACTTATTAATTAGCGTAATATGACCGATTATTTTAGGGGTCAGTTCCCCGAATGGCTCGGCAAGTGCTTTATAAAGAGTATCTTCATATTTACTGACTAATGTATCATACCCGACTTCACTGATTTTTTCTAAAAATGCATCCTTGTCGTAATCGATACAGAAATATTCTTCATTGCTCAATCGGATCATATGAACACTGAGTATGGAATGAGGAATGAGGTCGGAATGTTTCTTCAGAAACTCAATTGTCTCTTCTTCTTTCCCTTCAATATAGTCAATTTCAAACCCTATATTAATGATCAGCTGATCCTTGTATTTTTCCTTCAGTTCCTTTCCCTCTTTAATATACGCTTCTACATCTTCCCAGGACATAGCACTGTCATTCTCAGGAGTCGGGTCATCGATCACCAGAGGGGCATGTTCTGTAAAGGTTATTTTCTTCAATCCTTTACTGATGGCTGTCTTTACGTATTCTTCCATTTCAGCATCCGAACCGTGCGGGCAGTACTGAGTGTGTATATGACTATCTGATAACATAAGTCCTCCTTATTATAGGTGACAACAAAACAGCTTTCACATTAACTAATTCTATGTTAGTATTTTTTCATTACGTGATTTAGATACTCCTATTGTATCAAATCATTAAAAAAAGAGAAATGAGGAAACGACTAATGCTATTCGAACAGAATAACCAGTATATATTGGATAAAAAACATCAAGAATGGGAGTTTCTCCATCATTTCCACCATCTCGGTTATGACCTGCTCGACCTCTCGATCCTCGAAGAATTTCGCTGGGACAGTTTGTCACCAGATGATTTAAAATCAATGACTAACCGGTATATCTGGCAGGCAAACGATTCCCTCCTATCAATCAGAAGCGACTGGACGGATGCCATAGTCAGATACCGGAAAAAATATAAATTAAAAACTGATAAAATAGCTTATTCCGGTCCGGTTTATTCCTATAACAAGGAACGTATGCAGTTCGGAATGGAGATTTTCTCAGAAGATATCGATACACAACAGTCGTCAATGAAAGATCTGCTTGATTATCTACAGACTCATCTTAAACAGACGGTTTCAGTAGCAGTGATCAGTCACTATTCTCTATTGAAAAGACTACTGAGTAAAGACGAACTTCAAGATCCGGAAGTCAGACATCTGTTGAGAGAACGTAACCTGGATGGACTGACCAAGTATTTAGGTCAAACTCATCCTGTCGTTCAACTGATGAGCCAGCCGGTTCCCTACCAGCTCCATTTCGCCAGAGACCAGTTTCCTGACCTGAAAGACCCAGTCAATGAAATAATCAACTGGCGTAATGCACTGGAAGAAAAAAATATCCCGACAGTTTACAGTGACTTATTCTCACTTCCGGCTCAATCGTACTATAAGGGGATCTTTCTGCAATTCTATACTGATCAGACTGTAGAGCCGATCGTTACCGGCGGACAGTATTCCAGTCCGACAAAAGCCTTTGGTATGGCGATCAACCTAACAGACTTAACATACTAAACCGTTTTGTGAAGGAGCAAGAGATGATTACTATAGCTTTATCAAAAGGAAGACAGTTGAAAGACTTTATAGCATTTTTAAAAAGCATAGATATGACCGACTGGAGCGATGCACTCGAATCAGTGTCAAGAGAATTAGTTGTGAACACCGACTCAGTGAGATTTCTTCTGGTCAAAGGTGAAGATGTTCCAGTTTATGTGGAAGAAGGCGTCGCTGATTTGGGCATAACAGGAAGTGATGTCCTGTACGAACAGAACAGACACATCAATAATCTGATGGATCTGCCGTTCGGCTACTGCCACTTTGCACTGGCAGCTAAAGAACCTAAGGATGTCTATCCAGTTGTAGCTACAAAATATGTACAGTTTACTCAAAATTACTTTGATTCAATTATGCAGCCTGTTAAAATCATCTATCTAAAAGGTTCAGTTGAGCTGGCCGCGACAATCGACATGGCCGATGCCATCATGGATATCGTTCAGACAGGTACGACTCTAAGAGACAATGGTCTTGAAGAACAGATTCGTCTTGATGACATCAATGCACGCCTTATTTCAAACAAGCATGCATTCTTTTCTAAGAATACTAAAATACAGTCAATCATCAATCAATTCAAAAAAGTAGGTGCTTAGATGTACACAGCTCAGTCATTTAAAGATAAATTTAAAACGATCAATAGTGTGGACTGGACGAAAACGCAATCGGTCATGGATATTATCCAGTCTGTTCAGAAAGACAAAGATTGTGCTCTTAAATCATACAGCGGTCAGTTCGATAACGTGGCCATCGATGAGCTTGAAATTCCATGGTCTGAACTGGAAAAAGCCGTTTCTTCCATAGATGATGATTTGAGACATGCTATGGAGGAAGCACATGACAATATCAGACGTTATCAGTCTTCCATTAAGCTATCAGATAGTGCAGGAAAGGAATTATTTCAGAAAGTACATCCTCTCAAACGTGTCGGTGTATATGTGCCTGGAGGAACGGCGCCTTTACTTTCTACCGTTTTAATGACGGCTGTTCTTGCGAAAGTAGCTGGTGTAAATGAAATCATCGTGACTACTCCGCCTCAACCTGATGGTGTACATCCAGCTATTCTTGCTGCATGTCACATTTCAGGCGTTGACCGTGTCTTTCAGGTTGGCGGAGCACAGGCCATTGCCGCCCTTGCATATGGAACTGAAACAATCCCTAAAGTAGATAAAATTGTTGGTCCTGGCAATCAGTATGTTGCTTTGGCCAAGAAGCTTGTCTACGGCGATGTGGGCATCGATTCAATTGCAGGCCCAAGTGAAATAGTCATCGCTGTTGATGAAAGCACCAACGCAAAATGGGCAGCTTTCGACATCCTCGCTCAAGCTGAACACGATGTTGAAGCTAGAACATTTTTAGTAAGCGAGAATGAAGCTAAACTTCAGGAAATTTATGGACAGGTTCAGAAAGGGCTTAAGAAACAGCCTCGTGAGTCGATCATCAGAGAAAGTCTGGCAAATCATCACTTTAATATTCTGACTGAATCTAGAGACGAAACAATCGATATCATCAATCTGATTGCAGGCGAACATGTCTCGATTCAGACTAATGATGCAGCTGATTATGTCGACCGCATTACCACAGCTGGCGCTTTGTTTATCGGCGACTATTCGCCTGAAGCCATTGGAGATTATATTGCCGGTCCAAGTCACGTTCTACCTACTGGTGGCACTGCTCGATTCAGCAATGGTCTGACTGTAAATGATTTCTTAAGAACAAACTCAATTATTGCTTTAGAAAAAGACACATTCATGACCATGGCACCAGGCGGCATGCGTATGGCCGAAGAAGAAAAACTGAATGCTCACTATGATTCATTAGCCAGCAGATGGGAGGATCTCAAATGATTAGAATAGATAAAAACGAAAGTCCTTACCGCGCACTCAGCGAAGAAGAAATAGGAAAAATCGCTGTAGACACGCACTTTAATCAATATGCAGAAGATGAGTATGTGGAACTTCAGAAGAGTTATGCAGCATACAATGGATTTGATCCTGATCTGATTTCATTTGCAAACGGGTCTGATGAATGGATACAGAAAGCAATGATCGTTCTTGGTGACGGGCCTGTTCTTGTGCTGGATCCAGACTTTGTGATGTATGAAGAATATGCCAAGCAGTTCGGACGTAAACTTACAAAAATCAACTGTCATGACGACTGGACCTTCGATTACGAAGAAGTCTATAAGAAGATCAAGGAATTAAATCCTTCTGTCTTTATCTTTTCACAGCCGAATAACCCATTCGGTACGCTTCATCCTTCAGAGTTCGTCGAACAAGCTTCAGCTCTTATGAAAGAAGCTGGCGGTTATTTCATTATTGATGAGGCTTATGGAGAATTTATTGAAGATCAAGTAACTTATCCTGAAGGCGATCATGTCATCCGTCTAAGAACCTTGAGTAAGGTTTACGGCTTGGCAGGTCTGCGTGTAGGTGTCGCTATTTCTACAGAAAAAACGATGGGCATTCTCAACTCAATTGCCCACCCTTATCCGTTAAACACATTTTCTCTTAACGTAGCCAACTATCTTCTCAACCAGACTGAACGTCTGGATAAATTCATTGAATTGAACCGTACCCTTTCCAGAAAACTAAAACAGATTTTCCAGGACGAAGTCGGAGATGTGATCGATATCCTGGACAGTTCGACTAACTTCATCTTTACCTACGGAGAAAAAGCTGTCGATTTGGGTGAACACATTGTCGAACGCGGGTTTTTACCAAGAATGTATCCAGAATCCGACAATCCTGCATTAAGACAGATCGTCAGGTATTCCATTGCTACTGAAGAGCAGCTAATGGATCTGCAGACTATTTTAAAAGAATGGAGACAAGCGCAATGACCATAACTAAAGAACGCAAGACAAAAGAAACCTCTATCGAGTTGACTATCAGCAAGGGCCTTGGAGCGTCGCATATCGATACTGGCGTCGGCTTTCTGAACCATATGCTGGATCTGTTTGCGTTTCATGGTCATTATGTCATCGACCTTAAAGTGGATGGCGACACAGATGTTGATGATCACCACACTACAGAAGATGTCGGTATCCTGCTTGGACAGGCAATTGCTGAACTGATGGAAGACAAGTCATCCATTCAGCGATACGGTACGGCTTATGTTCCTATGGATGAGACACTGACTCGAACAGTCATTGATGTCAGCGGACGTCCTTACCTGCACTTTGAAGCAGATTTTTCCAGCCAGACCGTTGGTACCTTCGACGTTCAGCTGGTCAAGGAATTCTTTTATGCGCTGACGATCAATGCCCGTCTGACGGCGCATCTTGATCTGATCAGAGGCGGCAATACGCACCATGAAATCGAGTCTCTCTTCAAATCTTATGCTCAGGCTCTACGTCAGGCAGCCAGCGACTCCTCTGTTTCCAGACTGCCTTCTTCGAAAGGAGTGATCGAAGCATGATCGCGATCGTCGACTACGGACTCGGAAACATTGCCAATTTGACTAACGCCTTGACTTATCTGGGCTATGAAGTGAAAGTTACTCACGATGTTGAAGAGCTGGAACAGGCTGACCAGATCATCCTTCCCGGTGTCGGTCATTTCAAAGATGCTATGACCCGTTTGAAAGAACTCGATTTGATTCCTGAGCTGAACAAGCTGAAGGAAACCAAGCCGTTTATCGGTATATGCTTAGGTATGCAGCTGCTTTTCGAACACAGTGAAGAGGGGAATGTCGACGGGCTGAACTTCCTTCCCGGACAAGTCAGGAAGATGACCTGCCAGCTTCCAGTTCCTCACTTAGGCTGGAATAAACTGGATGCGTCAAATGTCTCTCTGAATGAAGACGTCTATTTCATTCATTCCTATAAAGTCCACACGGAAGAAAATGTCGTGGCAAAAGCGACTTATGAGGATGATGTGGTAGCTATTGTTCAAAAAGACAACATTATCGGCATTCAGTTTCACCCGGAAAAAAGTGGCGACAAGGGTCTTCAGATTCTTGATCAGGCACTGAAAGGCGGGTACATCAAATGATAGAATTATGGCCGGCGATCGATCTGATCGATAACGAAAGTGTCCGACTGACTGAAGGAGACTACGGGACGAAAGAAGTCATGACTCGTACCCCTCAGGAAGCCGTCGCCTTCTACAATCATTTCGAGCAGGTGAAACGGATTCATATTGTCGATCTGATGGGTGCCCTTCATCAGAAACCTGCAGAGGAAGCTTTTATTAAAGATCTGATTCAAACGAGCGAACGTCCTGTTGAAATCGGTGGCGGCATTCGTAAACAGGAAACAATCGATTATTATTTAAAAAACGGGGCATCTTATGTCATAGTGGGTACACGTGGGCTTCAAGATACTGAGTGGCTCAAAACAATGACTGAACAATATCCAGGGAAAATTTATCTCGGACTGGATGCCAAGAAAGATCAGGTGGCTGTCAATGGCTGGACTGAGGCGATGGACCGTACGATTTTTGATGTAGCTGAGGAAACGGCTTCCTTGAAACTAGGCGGAATCATTTATACTGACATCTCAAAAGATGGAAAAATGCAGGGACCTAACTTTGAACTGACAAAAGCATTAGTCGAAACAACCCCTCACCCAGTCACTGCTTCTGGAGGGATCAGAAGTCTTGAAGATATGAACCAGCTTGAAGAAGCAGGTGTCAAAGCTGCGATCGTTGGAAAAGCAGCTAATACGACTACGTTCTGGGAGGGCATCAATTAAATGATAAAGAAACGAATCATCCCCTGTCTGGATGTAAAAGATGGTGTAGTCGTTAAAGGAATCCAGTTTAAAGGACTGCGGGAAATCGGCGATCCTGTTGAATTGGCGAAACGATACAATGCGCTCGGTGCCGACGAGCTTGTCTTTCTTGATATTTCAGCAACTCAGACCGGTAATGCATTAATGCTCGATGTTATCAGTAAAACGGCAAAAGAACTGTTCATCCCTATGACAATCGGAGGCGGACTGAAGTCCATCGAAGACATTTCTGCTGTACTGAACGCCGGTGCAGATAAAGTCAGTTTGAACTCGGCGGCACTAAGCAATCCGGATCTGATTAATGAAACAAGCGAAAAATTCGGTGCCCAATGCATCTGTATTGCCATCGATGCGAAATGGGATGAAGATAAGCAAGACTGGTTCTGCTATACTCATGGCGGCAAGCAGCGTACGGATATCCGGACAATTGACTGGATTAAAGAAGTCGAACGTCGCGGAGCTGGTGAACTGCTGGTCACAAGTATGGACTACGACGGCATGCAGCAAGGCTTCGACCATAAACTCCTTTCGATCATTCAGAAAGCAGTCACCATTCCAATTATCGCTTCTGGCGGTGCCGGCAGTGCCGAAGATTTCATCTCTCTTTTCCTGGAGACAGATGTGTCAGCTGGACTGGCTGCCTCCATTTTCCATGACCAGGATGTATCCATCCAGCAAGTGAAAGATCTATGCGATTCGAAAGGAGTGCCTGTAAGACATGTCTGATTACACTACACTTAAACCTGACTTTTCAAAAGGATTGCTACCGGTTATCCTACAGCATCATATCACGAAAGAAGTCCGTATGATGGGCTATATGAACGAAGAAGCGTTTGAACTCACTAAGAAGGAAAAAGTCGTCTGGTTCTACTCCCGTTCAAAAAATAGACTGTGGAAAAAAGGCGAATCCAGCGGGAATATGCAGTATGTCACTGACATGTATCTGGACTGTGATGATGATGCTCTTCTAATTATGGTCGATCCAGCTGGCCCTACTTGTCATACAGGCAGCGACAGCTGTTTCAACCTTGTGTCTTCCTTCTCCTTACGGGATATTGAAGCCATGGTAAAAAATCGTGCGACATCTTCTGATGAAAAATCTTATACACATTATCTTCTCAACGAGGGTATTGATAAGATCAGCAAAAAGTTCGGAGAGGAATCCTTTGAACTAGTCATCGGTGCCAAGAATGAAGATAAGGAAGAAATCAGGAATGAGGCAGCCGACGTGCTTTATCATTTAGGTGTCCTTCTCCATCAATCCGGTGTCACAGTAGACGATGTGGAATCTGTTCTGGCTTCACGTCACCAGAAGAAAAACAACTTTAAAGGTGAACGCCAGTCGATCAACGAATGGTAGTATCGCCTGGTTTAGGTAATCGTTAAATCATTCGACCCTTTATTAGTTAGACGCAGCTTGTCTGTTAGTAAACTAATAAAGGTTTTTTTCGATTACATTGCCTGCCTCTGGCAGTTGTCAGATTGATCACTTATTTGCTTTGTCCATCTCAGCAGTACTGGTTTTTCAACTATTAACCACTCACATTCCACCTCCATCCCAGTGGCCATTAATCCCACAACAAAACCACATTCACTCCCCTTAAATAATTCCAGTTCACTATTTTCCAGTCAGTATAATATATAACAGGCTCTATTTTTTTCGTAAAAGGAGAGCGTCTTTTTTATATACTCCATATCTAATTTCAATTTGATATAGTGTGGTTTCTCGTCCGTCCTAAAAAATAAGTAATTGTTAAAAAGGAAGCTCCTGTTGTTGAAAAGTTCCGAACCATTATATACTATATGTAGGACCTGTTTAAAAAGATGGAGGAACCAAATATGCCCAATCAATACAATAGAGTAAAACTTGCCGAACGCGGAGCTCGAGTAAGCATCAGTGTGTATATCATTCTAGCTCTGGTAAAAGTTCTGCTCGGTTTTTTTCTGAATGCCGCCTCTCTCTCAGCTGATGGGTTCAATAACCTTACAGATGTCGTCTCTTCAGTAACTGTCCTAATAGGACTCAAGACTGCACGAAAACCAGCCGATTCCGATCACCCTTATGGGCACTGGAAAGCTGAACCGATCGCCAGTCTGATCACTTCCTTCATTATGCTGTTTGTCGGGTTTCAAGTCCTTCAGAGCAGTATTTTACGAATAATCAGTGGAGAAATCACGCCTCCAGATCAGTCAGCTGCCATTGTATCTGTCGCAAGTGCGATTGTATTGTATCTCCTTTACAGATTCAATCTGTCTCTGGCAAATAAAGCTAACAGTGCAGGTCTTAAAGCTGTCTCCAAAGATAACTTGGCAGACAGCCTGACCAGTTCAGCTACCGCCATTGCCATCACAGGAGCTTCGTTCGGCTGGGGCTGGCTTGACGGAGTAATGGCTGTCATCGTATCAATCATCATAATCAAAACAGGTGTAGAAGTATTCAAGGAAAGCAGCTTTTCCTTATCTGACGGGTTCAAAGATAAACATCTGACGGAATATAAAAATGAGATTCTTCTTCTACCTCATGTGAAAGAAGTTGCGACAATTAAAGCACGGATGTACGGGGCTAATACTTATATCGATGTGACGATCCTGGTGGACGGGATGATGACCGTTCAGGAGGGACATGATGTGACTGAAATGATTGAGGAAGTGCTGTATGAAAAATATGATATCATGCATACTGATGTTCATGTTGAACCTGATACAATTGAAGACCAGTTCAACAAGGATCAGATGTAGACTACAGATATTTTAATTGACACTCCCACAGCTAAAGCAGTGGGATTCTTAAGTGCTTTGTCGAACGCAGGCCATTTCTGTTTTGTTCAAGCCTTAAGTTTAAGGGTGTGCCATCACCCCTCCCATGGCAGAGCCTATAGCTCCATGGGCACTCATACTGTGACCATATGAGTTAGGTTGTTTGGGCGATATTCAGAGCTCCTACTCTATCCCGATGCCCCCGGTAGCC
>NZ_FNFK01000059.1 GCF_900101165.1 Alkalibacterium thalassium
TCACTTCCTTTCTGTTGGTTACCACTGAATATAGTATACAACAAAAATGACAGATTAACCACTTCAAGCTATCGCTTGACCGACATTCATCTCCCACTTTCACTGGTGCTTCGCACCCATACGCTTAGAAGTGGGAGACTTCTTTCGGAATTACGTTAAATTTTTTTATGATTTCATCTTGCTCCTTGTAGCGCTCGCCTGTCAGACATTCAACTAAACTTTCAAGACAGCCTCCAAGCAGTTTCCCCGTGACATGGCCTTCTCCCTGAAGCACTTCAATCCCATTCTCTTCGATATGTGATTTGCGGTCTTTTCCTAAGGCTCCCTCTGAAAAATCAGTTCTCTCTTCGTACCACGTGTCGCTTGCTGGCACACCGTCAAGTTCATGGCCTGCAAACAATCCTTTTACAATAGTTTTCGTATAGGGGAGAAGTTCGCTGCCCAATTCTGCAAAATCATTCAAGAAATTCGGTCCGTAAAAAGAAGTCATACCTAAGCGATGAAACATCAGATGATTCACAGTGGTATCTGAGAAGCCTGTAAACAGTTTGGGCGAGGATTGAACATTTTCAATGAACTCATCGTCTTCCATCAGATAAGGAAGAAGGCGATACGTATCGTCTCCGCCAATTGCACAAATGATGCCTTTAACTGATGGATCCCTGAAAGCCTCTTTTAAATCCTCTGCTCGCCATTCAGGATATTTGTCCAGCGCATCCATTCCCTTGAGTGCATGAGGCATGAACACTGGGACAAGACCCAATTTTGTCAGCCGTTCAGACCCCAATTTTAACTGGTGCTCAGCAAAAGATTCTCCCAGAATCCCACTAGACAAACTTATAACAGCTACCTTGTCTCCCATTTTCAATCCTTTAGGCTTTTTCATATTGCCCAGACTCCTTTACAATTTAATTAAAGAAAAGCCCTGCACAGCCTAGCCATGCAGAGATCCTTTTATAGTTTAAACTGTTGATTATACAGACTGTAGTAAGGTCCTGTACTCTCGATCAGGGATTCATGTGTTCCTTCTTCAACAATCCGTCCATTTTCCAGGACGATAATGCGCTGTGCATTCCTGATCGTAGACAATCTGTGCGCAATGACCAGTGTGGTCCGTCCTTTTTCCAGTGTCTCCATTGATTCCTTGACGAAGTAGTCACTCTCATTATCAAGAGAGCTCGTGGCTTCATCCAGAATAAGAATCGGAGGGTTTTTAAGAAAGACTCGGGGGATGAGCCGTCTAGTTAAATCGTAGTAAGGTCCTCCCCTTCGTATCCTGCGGCGTTCATCTGAGTGTTTTGCATTGCGATTAATCCTTTCTTATGTAGTATTCTAATCATATCCTAATGAAACAAAACAGTAATACTGTGCTAATGGGAGATATTTTCATCATGCCTTAATCTAAAGAGACCCACTTTTCCCTTAAGCCGTTTTCTCCATTATTACCTTTTCCATTTCTTTAAATGATGAGACTTCATAATCGGGAATGATTTTTGTACTGTTTGTGAGTTGTAAAGGGTTATACCAAATATTAGTTAGACCGGCATTGAGAGCACCTTGAATGTCGGAGCGTAATGAATCTCCAATCATGATAGTTTGCTGTGGGGCTGCCTCTTTATTCTTTTCAAAGAGCCGAACGAAGAACTGTCGGTCTGGCTTAGCTACGCCAATTTCTTCTGAAATGACAACATCATCGAATAATGCTATCAGTCCAGTTCCCTTCAGTCTGTTCCACTGTGTACCAGCCGTTCCGTTAGTGCCGGCTATGAGTCTATAGTTCTGTGATTTCAATCGTACAAGCATCTCTTTAGCCCCTTTTAGCACATGGAAATTCTCGTTGAGATGACTACGGTAATCCTGCTCAAGTCGTTGTCCATCAGCCTCAAATTCAAAAACTTTGAATGTTTCAGAAAATCGGGTATTCAAAAGATCCTTGGATGACCCCCCATCTTCGATCTGTTTCCAGATTCCGCTGTTTACCCTTTTGAATGTTGAGAGCCATTCTTCATATTCAATATGGCCCGGTGAATAGGATGCAAAAACTTTACTCAGTCCAGACTGCTCTCCCTTTTTAAAATCCAGTATCGTATCGTCTAAATCGAAAATCAGTGTTTGTATCATTTTAATCATTGTACTCCTTGCTTTTTTATTTGTATTTTAAATTCTCGAACGTATCGTTTTCTATCTATATTTATCAGCCTGTCAGCTGCCTCACTTAAATGAATTGAAGTCAGACACTATTGAGAGTAGATGCTCCATATCTTCACTAGGGACAGATTCAGATAGTCAGGCAGCTGCAGAATCATGTCTTCTTTGTTTGCATAAGGTGGTCATGAATCTAATGGGAATGACCGCGAATGGGTCATATCTTGTACTTATGAGCCATTGAGGGGGAACTTAAGTCGACGAATGGCTCATAAATCTTTGTTATGCGCCATTCGATCTAAATTTAAAAGGACGAACGGGCCATATATACTTTTTATGAGCCATTCGGCCTCAATTCAAATGCCTTATTTACTCTAAGCAATTCAAAATGTGTATAATAATCAAGCCGGAACCTTGTTTCAAGGTTCTTCCTTCTATCCGACAGCCGACTAGAGCTTCAGCACATAAGTTCGTTCCACGAAGGATTCCTCTATGTCGAATAAATCAAGGTACTTTTTATCATACACCCAGTACCAGCCAGAGTCTGTCATGTATGGCATGTCCTTGCCGTCAGGTGTCTTTACAATAATTCTTTTACCGACAGGATTCGGTTCAAAGGACCCGATTCGCTCATCATTGTCTCTCAGCGTCCCTTTTACTCTATAGCTTTCTGTCAACAGCTCTGCACCTATTTTTTTATATAGGGCGTTTGCAGCTGGATCATCCCGAGTGAAAATAGTTAGATAGTCTATTCCCTTTTCTTTCAATTCATTCACTACTTCATCAATAAGGCTTTGAGCAATACCCATTTTCTGGTAATCAGGGTGAACAGCTATGATATCCATGTATGATCCCTTATCTAAATGAGGAACATAACGGTCGTACTGGCTGCGCTCGTCGTCGTAAATGCCTACATCCAGAATACCGATAACCTTATCCTCATTTGTTAAAGCAATACGTTCAATGGCTTCTGCATACCCATCTTCTTCAGTATATGTATCCTTCTCAGCTTCGATCTGGTCTTTGAACTGACTGTATAGATAGGATAATGCTTTGCATCTGATCCAGCTGTCTTCATACTGTGAATCGTACGGTTTAATCATATAGTCTGTTTTCATTTAATTCTTCTCCCCGTTCATACTACATTACCCATTGCCAAGACCAGTACGGCCCTAGTCAGGCTTTTATGTAATTCTGATTTATCTTCTGACTTACTCAGTATAACTGACCGAAATGCGTTTGACTATGTGAATCAGGAAAAGAAAAAAGACCTAAATTACAGGTCCTTCAATTTCTCCTCAAGTGAGTCAACTTCTATTTCAAGTTGTCTGATTTCTACTTCAGCGTAGGGGCCAGAGTCAAATTCTTCTTCCTTATTGTAATGTTCCTATGCTTCCTTCAATTCTTTCTTTTTTTCAGCCAGATCTGCTTCCACTTGTTTTTTATCCATGATAATCTCCTTTTTGTTTTTTAGTATAACAGATATTATTTTATCCACACAGACTTGCGCCTCGCCCGCTTATATGTTTTTCAAAGAGTCCTCTTTTACAAGAAAAAGCCCGCATCAACCAGATTAGTCCAGTCGATGCGAGTGAATAATTCATTTATCTCATCAGTGAGCCACCGGATATGATGACGGCTTCTCCGACAATATTTTCGGCTGCGTCAGTCAGCAGGAAGAGGATTGTATTGGCTACATCCTCTGGAGTTGAAATACGACCGGACGGCAAGCTTTCATTCTCGATCTTCAGTTGTTCTTCAAAACTGTTTCCGTGTCTTTCCCCTTTAGATTTAATGCCGTCTCTTCCCATTTTCGTATCGACGAATCCTGGACAGACTGCGTTCACACGAATATTATGCTCGATCGCTTCCAGTGCAAACGACTGGGTAAACCCATTAAGGGCAAACTTGGACCCGACATAGGCCGTTCCACCGACGGTTCCTCTCAAACCGGATAATGAAGAGACGTTAACTACAGCCCCTTCTTTATTTTTCTTCATCGAATCATATAAGCGCTGGGTCAGCAGAATCGGTACAGTGAAATTCAAATGCATTACGCGTTCCAGTTCTTCCTGAGTCAAGTCTTCAAGTACGCCTCCGCCTGTCATGCCGGCTGAAATAACCAGCAGAGAAACCGGACCAAACGCATTTTCCGCAGACTGCACCAGCTTTTCCCGATTCGATGCGTCTGCCAGATCTGCCCCAGCTACGTTAACCTTAGCATCTGGAAAATCGTTTAAAATCTCATCCTTCAGATCATTCAGAACGTCTTCTTTTCTGCCTGTGATCGTCACATCCGCACCCATAGAGGACAGACCTTTTGCAGTTTCATACCCAATCCCACCCGTTGCTCCGGTGACTAATGCATGCTTACCTTTAAAAACCTCTGTAGAAAAAATAGACATAACCATCCTTCTGTAATTGTGAAGTCTCGTCATGTCTATCTTAACTGATTTGATTTAATTATATAAATATAAAGCATTTAGAAATTATGTTTCTAAGCCATTTCTTCTACAATACCTTTTTTCATTAGCACGGGCTGGACTTTTCTAATGAAATAGCCCATCAGTGGACCGAAGAACAGCATCCCGATAATCGTTCCTTCTCTGACCGATGAACTTAATCCGAATGTGAATGTGAGTGCAATAGAAGCGATGATAAATATAATATCTACGAGCTGTCTGATGGCTGCAAACTTCATCGGAACAGCTCTCGTCAAAGCCAGACAGAAACTTTCAATAGGAAAGGTCACCAGGTTCAGTACCATGACCATACTCACCGAAAAAGTTGCCAGGACCAGTGCCAGAAAATACGTCCCCAGTGATGCAATGTAAGTGTCAAACTGGAGCGAAGCGAACAAGGAATAATAGAAATAATTGACCAGCATCCCGATCAGTATACTTAAGGGAATCTGGAGAAACCGGCTGAAGCCAAATTCTTTCTTCAAAATGATGAACTGACCTAGAACACAGAGCAGATTGAATACCATAGCGATTGTTCCAATACGAATCCCTGACAGAACGGACAGCGACTGAGTCATCGCATCAAAGGCTCCGACCCCGACCGAAGCTCTCAGCATTAAAGAGATTGCCAGGGCGACCGTTGCCGAAAAAAGTGAAAGTAGTGCGAAGCGTTTATAATTGACCATTTACTTGTCATCTCCAAATCATTTGAATCATTTTATTCAAGGGAGTGCCAGATAATTGAATATGTACACCCTTCCGTATTATGATACTTAACCTAAATTATACGACAATCATAATGTTTTACAACTATATTCCTCTATTTATTCTTTATTCATATTAACATCTATATCTTGTACCTGTTTAATTATCAGCTAGTATCTGATGTAAAAATATGGTATTCTACTATAAGCCAATTGAATAGACAGTTCGTGACCATCCTGTCGAAAAACAAAACTAGGGAACGGCAGCTGAAAACTGCCTTATTTTAACGTCCTAGCTAATTGACTAGAGACGTTTTTTTGTGCTGCCGGACTTATCTGGCCATTCAGATAACCGCGGGACACATTTTAATTGGAGGTGATTGATATGAAAGAGACTGCACTTAAATCCAACAAAACGCTTAAACTGACAATTTCTGCGCTGACGATCGCTTTATATGTTGTCGTCATGGCTACGACGTCCGCCTTTTCTTTTGGGGCGTATCAGATCAGAATCGCAACTAGTCTTTATGCTCTTTCTTATTTATTCCCTTTTCTTGTTTTTCCACTTGGTCTGGCTAACGCACTATCCAACTTCTTTTTCGGCGGCCTGGGACCGATCGATGTACTAGGCGGATTCATTATTGGTATTTCAGTATCAGGCGCCATCGCACTGATCAGACGGTTCAACTTGCCACGCTGGCTAGTGGCTCTCCCTATTATATTCATTATAGGATTTGGTGTTCCTGCTTATCTGACTATCCTTCTTGGTGTTCCTTACTGGGTACTGGTAGTGAACTTGCTGATTGGTCAACTTATCCCAGGTATTGCAGGGGTTATATTAACGCAAGCCCTTGAGAAACCACTTAAGAACAGAAAGGTGATTTAATGACTGGAAGAAATGAAAACGAACTGACGGGCCTCTCGCATTTGGGCAGCCAGCAAGTCAGTTACAGTATGGACTATGCACCAGAAGTCCTTGAAAGTTTTGACAACAAACACCCGGATAACGACTATTTTGTTAAATTCAACTGTCCGGAATTTACCAGCCTCTGTCCGATTACCGGCCAGCCTGATTTTGCGACAATCTATATTTCCTACGTCCCAGGTGAAAAAATGGTAGAAAGTAAATCTCTCAAACTTTACTTGTTCAGCTTCAGAAATCATGGGGACTTCCATGAAGACTGCATGAATATCATCATGAAAGACCTGATCAAACTGATGGATCCGAAATACATCGAAGTCTGGGGTAAATTTACTCCTAGAGGCGGCATTTCGATCGATCCTTACTGCAATTACGGTAAGCCCGGTACGCGCTGGGAAGACGTGGCATGGAACAGATTGGCTAACCATGATCTGTATCCAGAAACCATCGATAACAGATAGTTGACAGAGAAAAGACCCACTCACTAAGGCACTGATCAATCAATTGCCGTCACTTAGTGAGAAGGTCTTTTTTTATGACTCTCTTTATTTCCAGACACGCTCTTTAGCAAATACTTCCTGAACATAACCGATGATTGAAATCGGGCTCATCACGAGCTGGTAGAAAAGAACAAAAACAACAAATCCGAATCGATTGCTACGAATCCTCAGGTTGAGATCTTTAAAGACCCGGCGCTGGTAGACGAACAAGATATAATTCTGAAGCATGGCCAGTGGCAGGACGAGCAGTGTCATCGGCCCGATGATCCAGAAAATGCCAAACATAGCTAAAACAAGACCAGGTATCCAGGCAAAAGTGTAGGCTGTATCCAGAAACGGCATGAACAGATTGATACTTGTCAGAAAGCGGATATACCGGATAGGCTGCTGCCATGGTTTTACGGCTTTCAGCCCTTCGACCATGCCTCGAGCCCAGCGACTTTTCTGCCTGTAGAAGTGCTTGAACTGAATAGGCACTTCAGTAAAGGCAACGGCTTTAGGTTCTCAGAGGATCATTTTTCTAATGTTTTTCCCGACATAAAATCCAATCTAAAAAAGCCCGAAACTCCTAGCGCCACATGCCTCTCGCAGTCAATCGCAGTCAATCTCAAAAGAGAGATACTGATGCCCTAGCATTAGTGACATGCCAGGTCTTAAGTTATCAAACATATAAGTTGTCATATCATTTAAGTGCTAATTTTTCTCGAGTGGTACTGTCTCAAAAACTGTTTCGAGTCTAAATTGGATGGTGTTTTTCATCTTTTAAGTCCTTTCTTCTTTAATAATCCGAATCTTGATTTCTTGTTAAAAACAGGAAATGCAGTATACTAATTATATAATAATTGAAGGAGCGGATACTATGTCAGAATACGATGTTCCAAAAGTTTGGGAATGGAATAAAGATGAAAAGAATCAGTTCGGGAATCAGCCGGTCGCAGGAAGTCGCTTTGAACAGACACTTCCCGTCGGAGAGGCACCCTTACAAGTTTACTCATTGGGCACACCTAACGGACAGAAAGTTGCGATCATGCTGGAAGAACTGAAAGATGCCGGTGCTCAAGGTGCCGATTATGACCTATACTTAATTAATATTGGTGAAGGTGATCAGTTCGGAAGTGACTTTGTCGCAATCAATCCCAATTCCAAAATACCAGCCATGATGGATTACTCTTTGGATAAGCCCCTGCGTGTGTTTGAGTCTGTCAATATCCTATTATATCTTGCGGAAAAATTCGGGCAGTTCATACCAGATGATCTGGCAGAAAAAACAGAACTGATGAACTGGCTGTTCTGGCAGACGGGTGCAGCACCTTATGTCGGCGGTGGATTCGGACATTTCTATCACTACGCGCCAACCAAGCAGGAGTATCCAATCAACCGCTTTACGATGGAAACCAAACGTCAGCTTGACTTGCTCGACAGACATTTGGCTGATAAGGATTACATCAATGGGGACACCTATTCCATTGCAGATATGGCAATTTGGCCTTGGTATGGCCGTCTGGTTCAGGGCAAACTGTATGGTAATGCGGCAGAATTCCTTAAAGCAGATAACTACACTCACTTGAAAGAATGGGCAGATCGCATTGACGAACGCCCCGCTGTTAAACGGGCACTCGAACTGGAATACAAACAAATTTAATAAGTTAACTATTTGTTTTATAACATGGGGTAGATGTTTTTGGCTATACTGCCTGGGGCTGTATAGATTTAGTCAGTGCAGCCTCTGCCCAAATAGACAAACGCTATGGATTCATTTATGTCGATCGACAGCCTGACGGAAGTGGAACATTAGAAAGAACTCCAAAGAAATCTTTTGAATGGTATAAAGAAGTTATTAAATCAAATGGATCATCATTACGACGAAATAAGGTTGTTGCTTCACAATAATTTATTCAATCATAAAAACAACTATGGTGTTAGCTCATATAGGAGACTAACACCATGGTTGTTTTTTTAACAAGTACTTTTTTGAAATATATAAACTCGAAGGGTCGATTAAACACTTTGAATTTAATCAGTTCAATCCCACTGACCCTTCCGTCTCATAAGAGATCAGACGGTTCAGTTCAACGGCGTATTCCATTGGTAGTTCTTTAATAAATGGTTCAACAAATCCCATGACGATCTTTTCTTTTAAGATTTCCTGGTTAGATATCCACTGTCTGCCTCTAATGAGTAAACGCATATTTCTTGTCTAACGTTTTATTTATTGATGTAGCAGCGATTTGTTTTGTTTCTTATATGTCTTAAACAAATAGACTAGACCAAGTAATCCATTCAATACCAAAGAAAAAGCCAATGGTGTAGTTATTTCTATAATATGAAAGGGGAATAAAACGGATAGTCCCCATGTAAATAAAATAAATACTGCATTGATAAATAAGTACTCAAGAAAGTACTTACCATGATTATTGGATTTATAAACAAATACAATAAAAGCCACAATAGCAATAAGTACTACTCCTTGACCTAATGTAGCTCTAATACTATTAATGGTTTGCATATTCATAGCGGTCTCTTCACTTATCGTAGAAGAGACGCCATATGTCTCAATATATCTTGCTCTCCTAAATAAATAGTCTAGTTCTAGGAGTAGTAAAGTTATATTTAAGAAAAACACACTTAGACAAAAGCTGTATTTTCTAAGTTTAGTTCCCATAAGTTAAACCCCTTTTTACTGTTTTAAATTTAAATGGTTGATTTATGTAAATCCTTGGTGGCTTATTATTATCCTGAATAATTCGTACATTTTCTTTGAACTGTCTGATATGGTAAGGGTGTTTAAACTAGCACTTAGAAAGAAGTTATTCTCATGACTAGCTTAAATAAAAATTAAGTGAACTTCAATACAAACCTGACTATTTCTCATACAGATGCTTCTCTATCAAGTGACTGTATGAGAAATAATTGATAAATACCATTGGATTTAAAAATCTAACTAGTTTAAAATTTACTCAATTAAGTACTATAACTTATTCAAAATTTATGGGAGTAGTAATCTAAAATTGGGATGTCATTCTCAATAAGGTAATTTCCTATTCCACATTCTATATCTCCTCTAACATATCCTTCTGGAATAGATTTTAACGGAAATACTAGTACAAACTCTTCATCCCATTGTTGTCCAACAGAATGCACTATAATTCCTGAGGTATTAAAGCGCCAGTAACCTTTGCTATCTAAAGAATCATAATCAGTACTATTTGGAATGTCAAAATTTATATCATTACTTACTCCTAAAACTCCTAATACACCTTCTTGAGTAAATTTCATCCAAACTATATCATTAACGGAAACTAAGTTATATTTCTCTTTTATATCCTTATAAAAATCTCTATCAATTGGCTTCTCATTCAATTTATATATAGGATTTTGTACCTGGGGCATACCTAACTTTTTTAAAAAATCGTTGGCATGTTCTATAATTAAATCTTTATATGACTTCTCAGTATTTGGTTTTTTAAGTAATTCTTTATGAAATTCGAGCTGTTCTTAAGCCCTATTAAGCCGATATTCATTATTTCCGTGTATAGAAGACTTTCTTCCCATTAAATTTTGATCATAAAGGCATTTCAATACTGTTCTATCAGTCATTATATTAACCTCATCTTTTCATTATCTATATCAAAATCAATTAGCTTTCCAACGCTTCAATATTAATAAATCCATCTTCACTAAACACTTTTTTTGCTCTATTTGCGATAATTTTCGTAGTACTATAATCGAATACTGATCCAAATCCTGCACCTAAAATAGGAATTGCTTTGCCCATATTAAATATTCCTTTAGTTCCCCCCTTAGTAATAAATCGGAAACCTAACTTTTTCACTAGTGTTGCATAAAACTTAGAATAAATGATTTCATACATTGTTACTTTCATCACAAGTAGTTTTCGTTAAAATTTCCAAAAAAGTCAAGTGCTGGCGCAAGGGATGACTTTTTCCAGAAATTTTTAGGGTTATTCAGTTGTGGATTAGTCCATTTGTACTCTCTTTCACTTAACCAGGGGCGAACGATTCTTTGAAATACGCAAACGGTTCATACTGTAACGCTCTGATTTGTCTCAAAATAGTGAAGAGGCTTGATTTCAAGCGTAATTCCAGTTTCATCAGTAACGTCAGTAAGTAGACAATCATCGCAAGAATCACTTGATTCTCCACGCCTTGTTCAGACTGTGAATAGTAC
>NZ_FNFK01000103.1 GCF_900101165.1 Alkalibacterium thalassium
TTTAGCTTATATTAAACCTAACACATACTTATTTTATTATAAGTAGTATTAAAGATAAAATGTAATTGAATAAATGTTATCGCTTACAATGAAGTCGAGTAAGGGTATGAGACCGTGAATAGATTTCGTAAAAAGTACTATAGGAGGAAAAATTATGTCAGATTGGATTAAGGTAAAAGCAAAGACACACGGAAACAAAGTGGCGATTACTGAACCGAGTAAAGATGGTGGGGAATGGACTTTTAAGGATTTAAATATTCGTGCAGAGAACTTAGCACATTATTTAAAAGAAGAGTTAGGAGTTCAAAAGGGTGATCGTGTTGGGGCGTTTATACCTAATGATGTTTCAGTATTTGATTTATTCTTTGCATCAATAAAGATAGGTGCTGTATTTATCCCTATTAACTGGCGTTTAAAACCTACTGAGATTGAGGGGATAATTGAAGACTCAGGTTTAAAAAATATTTTCTATGCAACCGATCACTTAGATCGATTAAGTAATATCAATCCTGATTATATTAAGCTCGATGTTGACAAAGAAGAGTATCAAAAAATTGTTGATCCAAGTGAACATAGACCATTTGATAGTATAAAAAGTGAAAAAGATGATTTAGTCATGCTTTTATATACATCAGGCACAACTGGTAGACCAAAAGGGGTTCAATTAACTCATCGTACTTACTTAACAAATATGCAACAGCAAATTGCTTCTTGGGATATTGAAACACGACATAAAGCACTTGTTTCAACTCCACTATTCCATGTTTTAGGTTTGGTTGATTCAGCCTTACCAATGCTTTATACGAGTGCAGAAATTGTGTTAGACCGATTCTTTGATATTGAAAAGATTAACACATTAATTAGCGAATATAAGCCCAATGTTCTGATTATGATTCCAACTATGTTTTACGGTATCATTGCAGGACCGAATTTTAACGCAACACAGCTTAAAGAAGTTGAAGTTATGGTACAAGGTGGTGCACCGCCACTGCCTAAAGTAAATGAGGCATTCGATATGTTTGGGATAAAGATTTTTAACGCTTACGGAATGACTGAGGCGGGATTAGTTACTGTAACGACTGAAACTCTATATGACGAAACACCAGAATCAATTGGTACGCCAATAATGAATGTTGATACAAAGATTGTTGGAGAGGATGGTGAAGTTGTTAACACGGGAGAACTAGGTGAATTATACATCAAAGGGGATAACGTAACACCCGGTTACTACAACTTACCAGAAGAAAATAAGAAGGCATTTACGGCAGATGGCTACTTTAAGACCGGTGATCTTGTTCGTGAAAATAAAAACGGTACTTTAACGTTAGTAAACCGTTCAAAAGAGTTAATCATCACTGGTGGTGAGAATGTGTTACCAAGTGAAGTTGAGGCAGTGTTGTCTAAGCACCCATTAATTAGAACAGCAGTTGTTGTTGGATATGAAAATGAGAAGTATGGAGAGTCTGTTTCAGCAGCAGTTATGTTAAATGATGATGCTAGAAACATTGATGATTGGGAAGAAACATTAAATGAATTTTGTTTGAAGAACTTAGCAGGCTATAAGACTCCAAAGCTTTACTTAGAGCTTGATGAAATGCCACTTACTTCAGTAGCAAAGCCAGACCGATTAGAAATCCAAAGACAAATGAACGAAAAAGCAAAAAAAATAGTATAATTTAAAAAATAGAAAGGCTGAGTAACATGTCAGAAAAATTTGTATTAGAAAATAGAGAAGAAATTCAAAAAGAATTATATCCAGAGGATTATTTAGGCTTAGCAAATAAGCTAACAGATGGTGAATTAGAGTTCTTACGTCAATTAGTTGAAATATTAGAAACAAAATATCGTGATAAATTAAATGAACATTGGTATAACAATGAAGTACCAAAGGGATTCTTTGAAGATATGGGTAAATTAGGTTACTTAACAAACCCATTATTATTTGAAGATCGTGATCTATTACAAGGTTCACGTCAGATTTTTCAGTTTTTCTTTGCATTCACACTCTCACGATTTGATGTGTCATTAAACACTTTAATTGGTGTTCACTCTGGATTAGGATTAAACTCATTCCTGTTTGGAGGATCTAAAGAACAAGCTTTACAGTATGTACCAAAATTAGCAACACACGATTTACGTACTTGTTTTGCGTTAACAGAGCCTAATCATGGATCTGACGTTGCATGGGGTCTTGAAACGACTGCTGAACGCAAAGGTGATAAATGGATCATCAACGGTGAGAAACGTTGGATTGGTGGTGCAAATGTAGCTGATGTTATTCCAGTATATGCTACAGACGTTGAGACAGGTAAGCCTCGTGCCTTCATAGTTAAACGTGAGCAAGAAGGTGTAGAGATTGACGTAATTGGTGGTAAAATCGCTCTGAAGATTGTGCCTAACTGTAACATCAAATTAACTAACGTAGAAGTTGATGAAGCAGACCGTCTACAAAAAATAAACAGATTTAGAGATATTGCTAAAATCTTATTCTCAACGCGTGCAGGTGTTGCTCATATGGCTGCAGGTACTATGGCTGGTGCACTACAAGCAACATTAAAATATGTGAAAAAACGTGAGCAGTTTGGGAATCCAATTAGCAGCTATCAATTAGTTCAAGAGAAAATTGCAATGATGCAAGGTAATGTAATGAATGCAATGTCATTGTGTGCACATATAGCCGAAGCACAAGAGAATGGTAATTAT
>NZ_FNFK01000096.1 GCF_900101165.1 Alkalibacterium thalassium
ACAGATTCTGTCGCTTAATTGACCCATTTTCTTAAAAAAAACTGCCGGAATAAAGTGACATTTACTGGCTGGATTATTTTGCTTTTCTACAAGTAGAGGCTTTACTTTGCTATACTTAATGGTATAGATAAGCCTTGGAGCATGGAGCCATCAATCATTCAGCATATGTCTTAAGATCATTTAATCGAACAGGTTATGTTAGATCAAACTGAAAGATACAAAAATGGAGGAGATAGTATGAGCGTGTTCACATTCAACGGTAAAGCAGATACACCCTTTTTGCAGTGGCTGACAAACGGGATGAAAGCGTATTTTAACAGCAGAGGGTACACGTACACTGAGACTCCGGATGCATCGATCGATCTGGTCTTCAATCTAACCGATATGAACGATCCACGCCCCTTTCGAAGGCATTCACAGGGAACTTTTGTCGTTTCCATTGTAGTGTCAAAAGACAAGCCAGAAGACATACACAAAGAAGCGTATCCGTACTTAGTACGAACGTTATCCAATCACTTTATGTATGTTGTCGATTCAGATGAAGAAACAGAGATATATTTTCTGACTCCGGAACAGGGGCTTTACCATGTCAATCTTACACAAGAGGAGTCGGAGAAGAAGTTTTTCGATAAAATCGTTGACCGGATCGAACCGGTAGCTTCGTCACAGCTTGTAATCAATAATGATTTCTACAAGGATCTCCCGGAAGAGTTGTGGGACGGCGATGAAGTGACTAGGTCACTGCGAGAAGCCGGGAAGAAACTCGATGGTCTTAATCTCCTCCCTGCACCGTTTCCACTTGAAGAGGTTCTGACCGAGAGAGACATCCGTTTCCTGAAGAAACTGTACGGCATCGGAGGACTGAGTTACGGAAATCTAAGTGCACGTAAAGACGGCAGTCATTTCTGGATGAGCGCGAGTGGCATTGACAAGTCGGATATGAAGGAAGTCGGCCGAGACTTTCTATATATTACCGGATACGATGAAGACAATCAGGCCATGAAAGTGAGCGTGCCTCCTTCAGTCAAACCGAGACGAGCCTCAGTTGATGCGATCGAGCACTGGAAAATCTACACAGCTCACCCTGAGGTAGGCGCCATTGTACATGTTCATGCCTGGATGGACGGAGTAGAATCCACTCAGTTTAATTACCCTTGCGGGACGATTGAACTGGCTGAGAATGTGGCCAATCTGGTCAACCAGGCGGATGATCCCTCGCAGACAGTGATTGGTCTGAAAAATCATGGCCTGACGATTACTGGTAAAAGCCTGGAAGACATTTTTGATCGGATTGAAGGGAAAATTATTCCTCAAGTTCCGATGCACTGATTATCCGATCAAATCCCATTAAAAATGAATAGTGAGTATAATACCCCCCCACGGTTGTCTGTCGGACACCCTTGGGGGTATTTGTGATATAAGGATTTCTTGTCTACACTGACCTCAGTCAAACGGAACAGTCGCTTGCAGGAGTATGACTTTTCTTATTCTATAAATGGGGGTATACTTTGGTCAAATGAATGATGTTGTTTAACTGTATGACTTGCTTTTTTCAGGAAGGGAGACAGAATAATGGAAACTGCAGATGTTCTGCTAGTTATCGATATGCAAAATGGGGTCTGTCACTATGAGGATCAGACGATCAGCCGGTTTGATCAGCTGACTTCCGGAATAAATGAGCGAATCACAGCTTACGAGACCGCTTCAAAACCTGTCATTTTCGTCCAGCATGATGATGATTATCTGGTCAAAGGGAGCGACAAGTGGAAGGTGATTCCTGAACTGGATACGACGCATGCGTATCGGTATATAGAAAAGACACATCCCAATGCATTCTACCAGACCGATCTTAAGTCTGTACTGGATCAGCTGGACGCCAAGTCCATCGAAGTGTGTGGGGCAGAAACGCACTACTGTATCGATTCGACTGTGAAATTTGCCCATGGTTCAGGCTATGCTGACTTCTACGAACAGATCTGGACCGACCGTTTCCTTACATTTATCTAAACGTCTGTTGGGAAAAGATGTATCGAAAACACGTCAGTTTTATAAAGAGTGTCCTTTGAAAGTCTGAAGGGACCTCTTTATTTTTAATGCATATTAAGTCAATTGACTTTATATCCAAAGCCGAGTAAGCTAGTTGAAGACTCATTTTTCAGTCGGAGGATAATTATGCAGAATAATTTTAAACTGTTTTTTAAATACGTCAGTTTGAACATGCTCGGTATGCTGGGCATCTCTTTTTATATACTGGCAGATACCTTGTTCATCGCTCAGGCATTGGGGCCAACAGGAATCGCGGCACTGAACTTGAGTATTCCAGCGTTTGGAATCATTCACGGATTTGGACTGATGCTGGGCTTAGGGGGAGCGACAAGGTACAAGATTCTTTTATCGCAGAATAAACTGGCCGAGTCCAACCGAGTCTACTCGCAGACATTCCTGTTTGCAGTGGGCATGGGAATCCTATTTATGATGATCGGCCTGTTCGGGGCTTCCTCGATGGCACGTGCTCTAGGGGCGGATGCCGAAACATTTGAAATGACAGCCGTCTATCTAAGGACAATCCTGACATTCGCCCCGTTTTTTGTACTCAATAATATGCTGCTGGCCTTTGTCAGAAATGACGGGGATCCCTCTCTAGCTATGTATGGGATGGTCATCGGAAGTGTCCTTAATGTCGTACTCGATTATATCTTCATATTTCCGATGCAGCTTGGTATGTTTGGGGCATCACTGGCAACAAGCATATCGCCTATTGTCAGTCTGATCATCCTGTCCATTCACTTCTTCAAGCCGGCCAATCAACTGAAGTTCACTTTCCAGAAAATTGAAGGGTGGATTATTAAAGATGTGACCTACTTGGGTGCAGCGGCCTTTATTAATGAACTGTCTGCTTCTGTCGTCATGTTCTCCTTCAATACAATTATTTTCAACCTGGAAGGGAATAATGGTCTGGCGGCATATGGCATTATTGCCAATATTTCATTCGTAGTCCTGTCCTTATTCGCCGGCATCGCTCAAGGGGCCCAGCCGCTGTTAAGTGAGAGCTACGGTCAGAAAGACCTGAAAGGGATGAAGCATATTCTCGTTTTATCCTTTCTGACGGCGCTGGTCTTGAGTTTAAGCGTGTACGTAGGAACAGCGGCCTTTACTGAAGAAATCATATCAGTCTTCAATAGTGAAAACAGTGCACATATTGCTCGAATGGCGACAAGTGGTCTGCTGATTTATTTTATCGGCTTTGTGTTCGCAGGAATGAATACAATTCTGACCAGTTACTTTGGTGCTACAGATCAGCCAAATAGAGCCCTGCTATTCTCGCTATTAAGAGGTGGGCTTCTGATCATTCCATTAGCCATCGTGTTGAGTTATTTCTTCGGCATGAACGGCGTCTGGTCATCCTATGTCCTGACCGAAGCCCTGATTGTTATGATCATCGCTTTCATGATCAATCCGAAGAAGCGGTTGAAGAGGGAAAAGTGAAATTTAAGTTCATCTGCTAGAATGAGCCGTCCCCCGGAAGTTAGATTTCAGGTCTAACTTCCGAGGGTTTTTTTGCGAATAGTTTTCGTATCGTTAGATCTCGTCTTTACTTACGGTCATCCTTTGTTCATTGTTTTTTATCATGACATCCTCTTCTGTAAATTTTTATATAAAGACCGTAGCATGCAGTAAAGGGTATATTACTAGCTAATTAGTCCCTAGTTACTTACAATGAAAACAGCCTAAAATTGTCAACAGGTAACTCCCAATAATCTATGAAAAATTATGTTTCTCAAATTTCTCGTTGCTCGTATGATGATTTCTGTCGATGAAGGTAATATAATCCAATCATTGTCTGGATTAAACAGCTTTATAACAGATCCAGTAAAGCAACGAGAAGTATAAGAAGGCATGTTTAAAAAACTTCGTTTTTTTGAAGTTTTTCGAGATATGTAAAATCACTTCTACAGTATTAGTCCGTGTACTGTAGAACACTGTTCCCGAAAGATAATAAACGGATCCACTTGTCGGGCATTGTTTTTGCATCATCATGAACGAATGGAATCCTCACAGGAACTTCGCCATCTAATGACTGATGTGGACGTAGAAAGTTGAAGCAGGCAGTAAAGCAAGCGACATGAGCACGTGCACCATTTTGAGATTTAAATCCATGGGTGCCACGGTAATTGCCTTTGTAAGTCCGGTTCAATCGTTCGATGATTTGTTTAAGGGGCCTATATTG
>NZ_FNFK01000060.1 GCF_900101165.1 Alkalibacterium thalassium
CGAGCCAGCGCTGTCCAAAATGCGGGACTATAGACAAGGAAAATCGCTTGAACAGGGAACATGCTTTCTTTTGTAAAAATTGTGCCTATAAATCAAACGATGACCGAGTAGCTGCCATAAATATTCAGCAATTAGGAACAGAGTGGATATCCGGAACCAAACGTCCCTGCTATACGAAAGTCGAAATAAATTAAGGTACACATGATATATTCTGTGTATTGCCGTAGAAGTCAATCTGCGGGTAAAGGGTAGTCCTTTACGAGAAGTAACCTAAAATAGGAGCTTGGAATCAAGCGTTTTGTACTATTGCGCTTAGAGTTACAAGCCCGGTACTTTAGTGCCGGGTCATTGACCATAATCCCTCATCATAAAAAATATACTTTATAGTACCATACCTGTACGTGTTTTTGCACATTAAAAAAGAGCCAGCGGATGCTGACTCTTCTTGCTATCCCGTTATTCGCCTAGTGCATTTTTTCCTAGAAACGCCCACAGCATCCAGATCGTCTGGTCGACATAGGTTTTCTGTTCAGTCAGAATATCTACGGTTACATCATCGTTCGCTTCATCAAACATGTCGATTCCTTTAGATAATTCATCTCTCAATGTTTCAAAATCATGAACGACTGATTCGATCATGTCTTCTTCACCTAAATGCTTCTCACCGGGTGCTTCTTTAATCGTTGAGTGATCGATAAATTCTTTCAAAGTAGAATACGGTTCCCCGCCCAGCTGCAGCAGTCTTTCTGCAGTTGCATCAAAATGTTCTGTCAGTTCGTCATAGTACTCTTCCAGCTTCACATGCAGTTCAAAAAATGCCGGTCCTTTAATATACCAGTGTGCCTGGTGCAGTTTAATATAGAAAAGGCCCTGAGTTGCTACCAGATTGTTCAGATAACTTGTTACTGATTCTGTTGCCATTGATCAAACGCCTCCTAAAATATTTGTTCTTTCTATAGTTTATGATACATCCCTCACAATTTCAATTGAAATGCTCAAAAAAACCAGAAGAAGTAAGGGGCCTCTTCTGGTTCTTTCAGCTTGTTATTATGGTCCGACTGTCAGGACAGCGCCGTCCAGTTCAGTTTCTCTTCCACCTAATACTGCAGTAGGATTCAACGCATAATTTCCTGGTCCAAGTGGCTGACCATCGATCAGCATATCCCAGACGAAGAAATGTTCACCTCTTGGTACGTTCTGACTAACAGCCGTTTCCGTCAGCAGTTCGCCTGTATCAGCATTTCGGACACGCAATGAGAACTGATCGACATCTGTCGTCAGATTGGCTAACCCGAGCAGCAGGCCGTCCATCAGACCGAATTGTACGTCATTCAGAAGCGGGAAATCCGGTTCCTGAATAAACAGGATAGTCGGTACATCATATGACTTGACTCCATCACTGATTGTAAAGGTGCCCTCGACATAACCCGGTTCCAGATTAGAGGCATCCACCTGTACATTGAAGTTGAATGAATTTGATCTGCCGGCCTGAATATTCAGATTGTTGCTGTTGCTGACTTTGATCCCGTTGTTTCCGGAAAAACTGACAGTATGACGTTTTCTGCTGTCTGACAGATTATGAATCTCAAAGCTCTGTCTTCGTACCTCTCGTCCTTTCTGCTTCTCGAAAACACCGAAAGAATGACTTCCCGGAATGATAAGAGTTTCAGCCTCGATCGCCTGAAGCACACGAACACTTCCTGCTCCTTGTGTATTATGCAGATACACTTGACCCTCTCTGTCAGTAAGCTGTTCAGCTGTATTCATTAAAGCAGCCTTAACAAAATCGACGCTCCAGTCCGGGTGAGCTTCAAGGATAAGAGCTGCTGCCCCAGCTACATGAGGAGCGGCCATACTTGTTCCCTGTAGAGATGCATACGCTGGACCTGGAACTGTGCTGATAATACTGACACCAGGTGCGACCACATCGGGTTTGATCATCCAGTTTGTCATCACAGGCCCTCTGGAAGAGAAATCGGCTACTGTTTCGCCGACAACATGACTAAATGAAGCTGCTAGTGTCACTGTATTAAAGCCATTCTCAAGATCCTGAAGGAACTTTTGGCCATCTTCTAAAGAGGCCATTAGTGTAGGCTCGGCCATGCCTGGAATTTCCGGCTGGCTTCCTTCTACATTGTTAAACAAAATCACACCGACGGCTCCAGCATCCTTAGCATTCTGTGCTTTCTCTACAAAAGGAATAGCACCGCGTTGAATCAGAGCAATTTTCTCTTCAACATCAACAGAAGCAAGTTCCTCGGGACTTCCCAGTCCAGCATAGACAAATTCCAGAGTCTGTCCATCGAGTGCAAGCAGGTCCTCTTCGCTAGGGTAGCCCATTACTTCAATGGAAGGATACTCTATGGATGAACCGGTAGTAACCGATGCACTGAATACATTGTAAGGCAGCCGAGTTGCCCCAACAGAGATGGCATCTCTTGACGTCCCAGGTGAACCGACTGTCCAGTTCTGAGGTCCGGTATTTCCGTTAGCTGTAATGGCCACTACCCCTTCTCCCATGGCCGTATCTAAAGCAATTGAAGTAGGAAAATCAGGATTATTAACTGTTGCACCTAAAGACAGGTTCATAATATCTACCCCATCTTCGACCGCACGCTCAATTGCCGCTACAACATCACTCGTTGTTCCACTTCCACCGGGCCCAAGTACGCGGTAGGCAAGCAGATTCGCATCAGGTGCTACCCCTTTTATCCCTCCGTTAGCTGCGATCGTTCCAGCCACATGTGTCCCGTGATTGGTTGCCAGAGACGGATTAAGAACATCTCCAATCAAGGTTTCCTGAGGATCATCGTCATTATCTACAAAATCCCATCCTTTATAGTCACCGAAAGCATGAACCAGATCCGGATGTGTATAATCCACTCCAGTATCAATCACAGCTACAGTTACTCCTTTTCCAGTGTACCCGGTATCCCAGGCTTCAAAAGCCTCTATGTAAGGTGCGCTGTCTAGCATTTCTGGAGTGACTTCGTTGACATCGAACTGCTGTGTATCAGTCACTTCATACTCCTGATCAGGATAGACTGATTTGACACCCTCGATCATCAGAAGCTTACCGATATCACTTTCAGACAGGTCGACAGAAAAGCCTGAGAAAAGCTGATCGTATTCCTGATTGACTTCGGCCTGTCCACCGGCTGCTGCTAATTCATTTAGAATGCGTTCCCGTTCTACAGATAATCTGAACTCAGACTGAGAACGTCCCTGCTGTTTTGCCTGAAGGACCGCTTCTTCTTCAAGTTCAACAATGACTGTTAAAATGTCATCCGACAGCAGATCTGAATCCAGATGAAGTTTTGGACCAGATCCTTCTGAATTCCCACCGTTTCCTTCTGCACTGACTTGACTGATTGACGATACGGAAGATATCCCTAATAGTAGAGACATCGATCCTGCGAAAATTGAAGTGAACTTATTTTTCATTTGACTACTCCTTTTCTCCTTAATCGAATCATTAACATTTTATAATGAATATCCATCATTTCTAATAATATATTAATAAAAAGATTAGCACACCCTATTATGAACTGCAACACTTTTTATAACATAAACAAACATAGACAAATTATAACTATTTATATTCAAGTTGTTCTATTTAGCACACTTCCTCCTGCCAAAAAACACTTATTCTTTTTTACTCAGTGATTGTATCTTTTTCGACAGCTTTATCAGAATCAGTTATACTTATACATGAATGACAAGGAGGAAAATCTATGACTCAAGTAAGAAAAATCATCACTGGAGTGATCCAGGAAAACTGTTATTTAATTTATTCAGGAACAGATGCACTTATTGTCGATCCTGGAGATGAAACGAGTAAAATCAAGGATGAACTGGAAGAACTGGGTGTGCGGCCTTTAGCAATCCTGTTGACACACACGCATTATGATCACATTGGCGCACTAGAAGACCTTAGAGTCGACTATGATATTCCAGTTTATGTCAGCCCGGAAGAAAAGGACTGGCTGGGAGACCCATCTAAAAACCTGTCTGTCTACGGCACACACAAAATAACAGCAAGAGAGGCAGAATTTACTTTCAATCCTACAGAAACCGTATCGATCGGTCCATTTACATTTGAAGTCGTCTCAACTCCAGGACATTCTCCTGGCGGCGTAAGTTTCATTTTTGAAAAAGATGGCTTCGTTCTTTCAGGGGATGCCTTATTCAAAGGCAGTATCGGCAGAACCGATTTGCCTGGAAGCGAACCGGAAAAACTGATTCCCTCTATAGAAAAAGAATTGTTTAGACTTTCAGATGATACCATTGTCTACTCAGGACATGGCATGCAGACGACGATCGGTAACGAAAAAAAGACAAATCCATATTTCAATTAGAAAAGAGGTCTAGGCGATTGAAACGAATTTTATTACTTCACACTGGTGGAACCATTTCGATGAGTACAGACCAGCGTACAGGAGCGGTAAAGCCAAGCGACGAGCATCCGCTACACCAGTACAGTCACTTGTTTGAAGAAAATCTGGAAATTAATGAAGAGGATATCTTTCAGCTTCCTTCTCCTCATGTGACACCGCATGATATGCTTAGCCTTCAGAAAAGACTGATGCAAGCCGCTGAAGAAAACATTTATGATGGAGCAGTCATTACTCATGGCACAGATACACTTGAAGAAACAGCCTATTTTCTGGACCTTACTCTAGACAGTCCTTTTCCTGTAGTTCTCACAGGAGCTATGCGCCCTATTGATGAACTTGGTTCAGACGGCGTACGTAACTTGCAGAATGCTATATGGACCTCTCTTTCTCCTGATGCGAGAGATAAAGGGGTACTGGTTGTTCTAAACGAAGAGATTCATACAGCGCGGTATGTTACAAAAACACATACAACAAATGTTGCTACCTTCAGAACCCCCACTTTCGGACCGATTGGTATCGTTTCAAAGCATGAGGTCCGATTCTTTCAGAAACTGATTTTCAACGAAACGTATCCAATCAAAAAAGCTGATAAGAACGTCTGTATGCTTAAGTCTTATGCGGGTATGGACAGTACGCTGTTTGATGCCCTGCTCAGTACTGATCTGGACGGCTTGGTCATAGAGGCACTCGGTGCTGGTAATTTGCCCCCTGCTGCTTTACCGGGACTAAAGAAAATTCTTGAAAAAAATATTCCTGTCGTTATTACTTCCAGAGCATTTAATGGAATAGCCCAGGATATCTATGCTTATACAGGCGGAGGTAAACACTTGAAAGAGCTTGGAGTGATATTTGCCCCAGGACTTTCAGGTCCGAAAGCACGAATTAAACTGCTGATTCTTTTGGAACAGGCTTTTGATAATAAACAGATCGACTTGATCTTTAAAAAATAAAGCACACACCTTAATTCAAAAAAAATAAGCCCGAGGCAAGCGATATATGTCGCTTGCCTCAGGCTTATTTGTCGGATTTAAATAATCTGAATGCTTTATTGGTCAGATTTCAAGATCCCATTTCTCAATGGACAGTTCAGCATCCCCTTCAAAACGGATCGTATCTTTCTCATGTTTCGGATAGACACGAGTTGAAAGGACGTAATCTCCATCATTAAGAAAAATCTCGATCGAAGAAGTATCAGCAATGACATGGATGCGAGTCAGATCCTCAACTTCGACTGTTCTTTCAGAACGCCCAAAGCCGGAAGGCCCGTGAGCTAAGCTGAATATCTGTCCGTCATATGAGAGGACCGTATCCTCTTTCATATGGACAGACAGTGATTCGCCAAGTTGCTCTAGAGTCAGAATCAGTTCGAATGTGCGAGGGTTCTGATTTTCCAGTTCATACGATTCAGATACTTTTACTGCTGTCTTAACTTCATTTTTTCTAAGTGATTCGTATTCTTTGAGTGGCCGCTGTTTCAACTGTCCATTCTCTACAGTGAGTTCCCTGGGCAGAGTCATGGCGTGCTGCCAGCCTCGAGCAACTGTAGGATTTGAGTACTCAGGACTTATATCTCCAAGTCCCATCCATCCCCAGAGAATGCGTCGCCCGGATTCGTCCTCAAATGTCTGAGGGGCATAAAAGTCAAAGCCACGGTCAAGCTCTTTAAACGAACTTTCAGGTATAAAAGATAGGTTGTCCCAGTCGACATGACCTAAATAATACCCGGCATTATGGACATTCGAGTAAGCATGTTTTGTAGCCTTTAATCCCTGCGGAGAGAAAATAACTACATCCCTTTCTTCCGTCTCAAAGAAATCAGGACATTCAAACATATACCCCATCTCTTTATCGCCTTCCAGAAATACACCTTCATAATGCCAATGGTCCAAATCCTTGGAGCTGTATATCAGGATTTTACCTCTATGGTTTAGTGCTCTGGCACCAAGTATCATATAAAAGGTTCCTTCTTTTTCGAAGACTTTAGGATCTCTGATGTGATCGGTGAAACCTTCAGGATAATCTTCATGTGCAATAACGACTCGCTTACTATCAATAGTGAACCCATCTTTGCTTGTCATATGGATGGTGTTCTGCTCTCGTCCACTAAAAGTATAGTCATGATCTCCATCATTTTTTACATTTCCTGTATAAAAGTAATGAATAATCCCATTATTTTCAAGCGCACTTCCTGAGTACACACCATCTCTGTCATATGTTTCTTCTGGTGAAAGAAATATCTCTTCCTCGTGAAAATTGACCATATCAGCAGATGTCTTGTGGCCCCAGTGTACTAGACCACCTTCTGGATTGTCAGGAACATACTGATGATATAAGTGATACGTCCCATTGAATTGAATAGCACCATTCGGATCATTCAACCAGCCCGTTTCAGGCATCTGATGAAACGTCAGCCTCCATGGATCATTCGCAATTTCACTCTTAAGTTTTTTTCTTTTTGCTTCAAATGTTTCCCAGTAAGCTTCATTCAAATTACTCATCAACTTCTCCTCTTATTTAAAACTTTCTCTTATAGCACTACCTTGTACTCTAACTAACAGGAAGCCAGCGGTAAACGAAATGGCTGTTACGGCAATATACTGGATCATAGCAATCCAGTCTCCAGTGTATAGGAGTAGTCCTGGAAGGAATGTGATTCCCATACCAGTAGATGTTAGACCTAATAGGTATGTTACGAAACCACCTAGTGCTCCAGCCGCGATACCTGACCCAAACACTCTTAGAGATCTCAAGTTAACTCCGAAAAGAAGCGGTTCAGTGATACCGAATAATGTTGGAACAGCTGAACTGATAGCATTTGATCGTTTGACCTTGTCTTTAAATAGCAGTGAAGCTCCGATAGCTGCTCCGAACTGGCCAGCCATACTGACAGTAGTCAGAGTCTGAATGATGTTTTCTCCAGTGTTATTCAGAAGACTGATTTCAATAATTCCAATTGAGTGATGCAGTCCTGTGATAACGATGAGCTGCTGTAGTCCGCCAAAGATTATATAACCTATACCTAACGGTGCTTCTATAAGGTACACAATACTATTAATAACTGTAGACTCTGCTACCTGAAGAATCGGACCTAAGATAAATAGCATAACTGTAAGTGTAATTGTAATAGATAAAAACGGGGTGACGACCAGGTCCATCATTTGAGGAATAAATGTCCTGAACCATTTTTCGAGCTTGGAGACCATCCACCCTACTATGATTGCAGGGAAAATTGATCCCTGATATCCCACTATATCAAGGCCAAAAATTACTAATGGATCTGCATTACCTGCTGCTACTGCCCATGCGTTAGGAAGTTGCGGAGCGACCATCATTAATCCTACGACAATACCTAAAATCGGATTTCCACCGAATTTCCTTGTCGCACTGTACGCTATAAGTACCGGCAGGAATGCGAAGGCTGTATCAGTAAGCATTTCAAATAATGTAAGTGTACTTTCATCCATATTTAATCCAAGTTCAAGGAGTAAACCTCTAACTCCCATCAAAAGTCCTGTGGTGACCAGTGCAGGAATCAATGGAACAAGAATATCTGCTAAAATACGCACGACACGTTGGACTGGATTAAGATTCTGATAAACATTATCTTTAAAGTCATCTGACCCGTCGGTACTTCCACCCATGACTTGTTCTAATTCACTATAGACTGAATTTACTTTCCCTGTACCGAAGATAAACTGATGTTGTCCAGTGTTGAAAAAATATCCTCTAGATTCAGGGACGTTTTCAGCTTTCTCTTTATCTACTTTCTTGTCATCTTTCAAAATTATTCGCAAGCGTGTGGCACAATGCTCGTAATTCTGAATATTGTCTTTACCTCCAACTGCTTCGAACAGTTTATTAATTGACTCTTCGTACTTCATTTGATCCTTCCTTTCCTTTTTAACCGTTTTCATATTAGTCCTGTTCCTTTATTAGAACCGGTTCCTTTAAAGGATAACAGGAACCGGTTCTAATTGCAAGAGAAAAGAAAGCACTTTCTACACTTTCTTAAAAAATGTGGTCGACTGATTGATGACCAGCTCGTTTTTCATTTCACTAACATGAGGAACTTCCTCTTTATTTATGAGTTTGACCAGTTTGTCCACCGACTCCAGCCCCATTTCTCTGTACGGATAGCTCACTGTAGTTATCGTCGGTGAAACATAAGCCGTTGCTTCATACCCACCAAAGCCTGATAAGGAAAAGTCTTCTGGAACACTATAACCTAGTTCTTTAGATGCTTTAAGCACAGCTACGGCTATGTTATCCGTCGCACAGACAATATAAGTGGCCAAAGTCTCAGGGAGAAACTTCAGTGCCTTCTGATATGCAGACGAGCGGGAGAAGTCTGTTTCAATAGTGTCGATGGTTATCCCATGACCAGCTCTAACGGTGTCAAGGAATCCCTGCTTGCGTTCTACCCCTACTGCACGGTCTTTTTCCGGCACTCCGATAAAAAGAAAGTGACGATGCCCCAGTTCCAGTGCATACTTCCCAATTTTCTCTCCTGCTTCATAATCCTGATGAATGATGCTGTGTATGTCTTCAGCTCTCTGTCCGATGAATAGAAACGGCGTCTGAGTCTGTTTTACAGCTTCGATATGTTCAGGTGTCAGTTCACGGGCGAACATGATGATGCCTTCTACTTTCTGTTTTGACAAGGTCTGAATATTTTCGAATTCACGCTCGCTGTCCTGATCGGAATTGGTTATGATCAGCTGATAGCCGAGCTGTCTAGAGCGCTCATCTATCCCCGACAGGACTTCATTTGTAGATGCGGAACTAAGTCTCGGAATGATGACACCGATCATATTCGTCTTCTGCGCTTTGAGGCTTCGTGCAAAATTGTTAGGCATGTATCCAGTTTCTCTGATGATCTCTTCAATTTTATTTCGTGTTTCCCGACTCACAGATCCGTTATTGAGGTATCGGGAGACTGTGCTTTTTGCTACACCCGCCTTTCTGGCAATATCATTGATTGTGACCATTCGTATTCCTCCTTTCTCCATTTTTCCATGTAAATGTAGCAGCACAATGGACTGTGTCTTCTGTCTTAATTATATGATCAGAATAAAGGTTCTCTTCTTTTCTGATACTGGACTGACTGAAGACGAGCTGATGCTCACTGACTTCCTTATTAAATGTAATGACCCCGCTGGTAATATCATGGTCCAGCAGGAATGTACTGTCGAGACTGTCTAGTATCCAGTTGATATAATGAGAATTATTGACATGGTGATTTCCATCTATATCAAAGTAGCGTACGGCATACTGCTTTTCATTATACTCTTCTGAATCGACCTCATCCGGTTTCGTATTTCGTCTGATTCTTTTTGAGTACTCAGCTTTGTATGGGGCAACAATATCTTCAGGTATGCGTGCCATTTTTCTCTTTTCGCTGTCAAGTAATGCAAAGGTCGTTTCTACTTTAATTAATTCAGTTCTGTCCGAATCTCTTACAATAAACGTTCTATAGGTAAACAGCTTATTATATTCTGTGGCAAAGGTTTCAATGTAGACTGTCTCATTCAGCCTTGGCATACGGCCGATATCAAAGGCATAGTGCAAAATGATCCAGCTCAACCCTCTGTCTCTAATGTATGCTCCTCCACGTTTCAGGGAGTCTGACTGCTTTTCAGATACATCCAGCAGCAGATTCACAAGCATAGGTAAAGTGAGCCGCTGAGTCCGGTCACACATATAGTAGGCAATGTCTTTCGTTTCTTCATATGATAGGTACACTAGTTTTCTCCTCGTATTCTTCATTCTAAATTAAATTATAAAAGCAAAAATATAGAATTACAATTCTTATTCATATGACTTAGTTCTAATCATACAATCATCCATACGTGCTCAAAAAAAACATGATCTATCATTGATATCTGGCCATTCTTATAAATAACTGAAAAATAGAATATAATTAATTATATTGAAATTAAACTATGTGTAAAATAGTTGTCGGAAAGTAAAATAGTAGGGCAAGAAATTAAAGTAGACAAAAAGAAAGAAGACCCTTAATCTAGAGATAACCACAAATCCAGAAAAGAGGTCTTCTTATGAATCAAATTATAGCAGAAATTGCCAGTATATTAAAGGATTCTGAAACATTAATAGACAGTGAAATACGATTAGATCAGTACCTTCCACAAGTCATGTGTGAGTTGGTTTCTAAAGCAATAGAAATGATTGATTTGGAACTAATCCATTCCTATAAAGAACGAGGATACGAAATAGAGAAAACAATGAAACGTACCGTTCAATTCTCTTACGGGGGTGTTGAAATTAGGCGACGAC
>NZ_FNFK01000037.1 GCF_900101165.1 Alkalibacterium thalassium
CGGCCCACTCGACTGTCCCTCGACACCTGAGTTGGACGCTCACAGAATCTTTCTGACCACTCGACATTCCTTCAACAACTGAGTTGGACGCTCACAGAATCTTTCGGCCCACTCGACTGTCCTTCGACACCTGAGTTGGACGCTCACGTACTCTTTTGACCCACTCATTGATTTCAATTCTCTCGAGCTAGTATTAGTATTGCGTGACTTCTGATTATCCGTGCTGCCTTTGTACTCTTCAAAGACTAAAACAAAACGCCCACAAATCCCATAACGAATGGAGCCAAAATAACCACGACGATACCGGTCAAGACGATAGACAGTCCAGACATAGCGGCCTGCACATCGCCTAATTCGATAGCTTTAGCCGTACCCATCGCATGCGAGCCTGATCCCAGAGCTACTCCTTGAGCAACCGGGTCGTTTATCTTTAACAAGGCAAAGATCGGAGGGCCGACAACCGTTCCGAGCACTCCTGTGAATACGACGATGGCTACTGTTAACGAAACGATGCCTCCAAGTGATTCAGACACACCCAACGCAATCGCCGTTGTGATCGATTTCGGAAACAGGGTCGCCACCAGTTCCTGATTGAACTGAAACAGGATACTGACAATGACCAGAATCGCTGTGTGGAACAATACGCCCAGAGCGATTCCGGATAAAATTGCTGTGTAGTATGTTTTTAAGTAAACGAAGTTCTTTTCAAGTTTAATAGCCAGTGCAACAGTAGCCGGTGTGATCCACAAATTAATGAATCGACCGCCTTCATTGTACTGCTCATAAGAAATTCCTGTGACCAGCAGCAGTACAATGATGCAGGTGATTGAAAAAATCAGCGGATTAAATAATGGGTTTCCAGGCCATCTTCTATTAAACATCGTTCCTAAAAGGAAAAAGAAAAAGGTCAGAAATAAACCAAAAAACGGGTTGGTCGATAAAATATCCATCATATCAAATCAGCTCCTTATTGAAGCCGGCTTGCTGCTCAGTTTTCTCATCTTTTCTGCGTTTGAGCCACTGGACGACTAGTGCTACAAATCCAATCATCAACGCTGTTGTGACAAATATCGTTACCAGGAGCTGCCACCAGATGTCTCCCAATATACCGAAATTTGTCATCAGTCCTACTCCTGCAGGCACGAAAAAAATCGCCATATTGTCTGTCAGCCAGCTGCCGACTTCCTCTACCTGCTTCAGTTTGACCCATTTAAAATGGAGGGCAAAAAATAACAGTACCATCCCGATCACGCTTCCCGGTACTGCGACCGGACTAATCAGCGAAAGAAATTCCCCTATGAATGAAAATAAAAATATCCAGAAAAGCTGTTTCAATTGCTTCATCTTTATTCCTCCTCGTTCATCTCATGGTTTATTCTAAAGCAAAAAAGTAAGTTTGAAAAGAAATGAAAGCGTGCTCGTTCAATATTTAACATGAAATATTAATTATCAGTTAAATGATAGAACTGGTTGCATCGAAACTTATCCAGTAAAGCCATGTCAATAACTTGGGCTTTCCTACAAAAATACATACTGACTACAGGTAACTCAATCGGTCTAATTAAATTACCAGTTTAGTCCAAACAGCATAGTAACGATTATTGAATAGATTGAAGCCAAAATAACTAGAACTCCCGTGACAATAGATATGATGCTAGTCGTTTTACTAACGTGTCTCGTTTTTATTCCACTGTAGATTAATACAATTCCAGATAAGAAAAATATTAACTCAACTAAAAGTATTGGCCATTTTATCTCTATTGAAACCTTGATAAGGTCGTATAATCCTATTTCCATATAACTCTCCTGCTTCCTCATTTTAATATGTTACAGTAGGCGTTAACCATTATTTAACGCACACTTCTTGCTAATGGGTTTAATATGTATTCCTTTTGTTCAATAATGAACTTAATTAGTTTAACACAAAAAAGCTGAAATAACCCTATGAGTGTAAAGGATTATTTCAGCTTTATATTTACGTCTTAATTACCTGAATATCATTCCACCGTCTGATATGATAGACTGTCCAGTAATATAGTTTGATTCATCTGATGCCAGGAAAGAAACGAGGTTCGCTACATCTTCAGGTTCCTGTGTGCGACCTAAAGCAATATCTTGAGCATACTGCTCAAATGCTTCACCTTTTTCTGTCCCCATGTGTTCCATCATTTTTTCGTCTAATCTGTCCCACATTGAGGTTCCTGCGATTCCGGGACAATAGGCATTAACAGTGATTTTATCTGGTGCAAGTTCCTTAGCCGCGGCCTGTGTCAGACCTTTAACCGCAAATTTTGAAGCAGTATACGGAGAGAGCATTTCGAATCCTTCTTGACCCGCGATACTACAGGCATTAATTATTTTTCCACCTTCGCCTTGCTCCTTCAATTGTCTCGCAGCTGCCTGTATTCCATAAATAACACCTTTTACATTGACATCAAGCACCATGGCGGATGAGGCCGGTTCAACTTCAACAATTGGAGCGACATCTCCTTCGATACCGGCGTTATTTATAAACACGTCCAGACGTCCGAATGTATCGACGGAATGCTTGACTAAGTTTGTCTGATCATCAGGTTTAGAGACATTACCTTTGAAAGTCGATACATCAAAATTACTGGACTTAAATTCTTGTTCTACTTTTTCAAGTGCAGATTCATCTATGTCACTAATTACGACTTTAAAGCCATCTTCTGCAAGTCTCTGTGCGATTCCTTTTCCTAAGCCTTGAGCTCCACCAGTTATAACTGCTACTTTATCTTTTGCCATTTAGAAGACCCTCCTGTTAGGTTCTCATCCTTAGCTGACCACCGACTCTGATGTCACCTCTTTCTTATTTATCTTTAAACCCAACTTACCACTAATTTTGTTTGATTCCTAGCGAAAGCGTTTTTTACAGCTGGGGCGTAATGACTCTTAGTTAAAAATATGTTACCCTTGCGAGAGTAAAGCCGTAGTATAAAGATAAATCTTAACAATGGGAATTGGAAAGGAAGACAGGTACTTGAATTATAGTCTGATAATATATGTAGTGGGTGCTGTTTTTCTAGGTTCTCTTATGCGTTCTACTTTCGGATTCGGAGATTCTGTTGTCAGTATGCCCCTGCTGGCTCTGCTCCCGATTCCTTTTTCAACAGCAGTATCTCTTGTCGCACTTGTCGGCTTCACCGTTGCTCTTTTCTCCTTGTTCTCGGGATGGAAAAGACTTGATTTGAACGTATTAAAGCGCCTGACGCTATCAACCATTGCGGGTATTCCAGTTGGCCTCCTTCTGGTCGCTTTTGCTGAGCGTACTTGGGTCGATTTGTTTCTCGGCCTGCTGCTGGTCCTTTATGCTGGTTATTCATTAGTGAGTGCCAGTAGAACTAATCATTCAATTCAACAGACGGTCAGTCGACCTGGGTATGCTATTCCTTTTGGCTTTTCCTCTGGAATGCTCGGAAGTGCCTATAATATGAATGGCATTCCTGTTGTACTGTACGGCACAATGAGAAACTGGACCCCCGATGAATTCAAGGATAACATCCAGGCACACTTTCTCATTTCCAGTATTCTGATCGTTCTGAGCCACTTCCTGAGCGGGTTCTGGACACAGGAACTAGGTCTATATTACATTCTTTCTCTTCCTGTAATAATAATGGCTATCAAACTGGGAGACATAATATATTCGAGAATTCAAGTTGAAAAGTTCAAGACTATTGTGCTAATTATTATCCTCCTATTGGGTCTGTTTATGCTTGCCAGTCTAATTTGATTTTGTTTTAAGTCGATTGTCCTGCCTGATCTTTCACACCTTTATCACAATTTTTCAGGTATTTTATTCTATTCGCCAGGAGTGGATGTCGGGACCGGTCTTCTGTGGTATGATAGAAAAGATGAAAATAAAGGATGAGTTGGAAGGAGCCACAATGTCTGTGATTGTTTTAGCAGGGATGATTGGAGCTGGAAAAAGTACATATACCACTCTGATATCAGAAGAATTAAATAGTACGGCGTTTTATGAGCAGGTCAAAGATAATGCGATTCTTGAGAAGTTTTACGACAACCCCAAAAGGTGGGCGTTTTCTCTACAGATTTTCTTTCTGAATACACGTTTCAGAAGCATCAAGCAGGCGCTGGTGCATCGTCATAATGTACTGGACCGTTCGATCTATGAAGATGCCTTGTTTACTCGCATCAACTTCGAACAAGGGAATATGAGTGAAGCGGAAATGTCTTTATATACCGATTTGCTTGATAACATGATGGAAGAAATCGACGGCATGCCGAAAAAAGGTCCGGATCTGCTTATTTACCTTAGGGGATCATTGGATACACATCTGGAGCGCATCCAGAAGCGTGGTCGTCCGTTTGAACAGGTCGAAGGAAATCCGGAACTGCTGGACTACTACAAGAAGCTTCACAGCCGATACGACGACTGGTTTGCTTCATATGACAAGAGCCCGACTCTGGTGATCGATATCGATGAAATCAATCTTGAACTGCCAGGTCATCAGGAACTGGTCATGAAAAAAATCAAGGATGCCTTGAAAGAAACGCAGGAAGTCTAAATAAGTAAATAAAGCACACAAAGTCATCAAACGGTTAGTCTGATTAATCTTCCATTGGTTGAATAATTATTCATATTGTCTGATGGCTTTTCTTATATCGATACCCCTGAAATCAAGAAACAGAAAGGATTAAGATTCCAATGTCCAAAACATTTTATAGCTTATTCTCATTCGAGGATTGGCAGTTCTATATCGCTTCCACGGATGAAGGCTTGTGTTTTGTCGGCTCGATGCCTGCTTCAGAAGAAGAATGTCTGAACTGGCTGGCTGCTCATTACCCAGACCATTCTATTGAAAAAAATGAAGCTGAACTACGGCCATACGCCGAAGCCTTCCAGTCTTATTTGTCAGGCCAGTCACGGTCCATCGATGTACCTGTTGTTCAAAATGGAACGGATTATCAGAAGAAAACATGGCGAAGTCTGGCTACTATTCCATACGGAGAGACGCTCACTTATGGTCAGCTGGCTGAAAAAAATGGGCTCTCACCCAAAGCTGCCCGATCTGTCGGGACAGCAATTGGTAAGAACCCGCTGCTTATTGTTTATCCTTGTCATCGTGTTGTGCCGAAGTCTTCAGCTCCAAGAAAATTCAGAGGTGGATTAGACATGAAAACCCAGTTGTTGAAGCTGGAACAGGAGCATAGGCCTTAATTAACGCAGGACTTTGATCCTATTGAAAATCAAAGCCATTATCCACTGGCGCATACCCTGTTTTCTCTTTCGTATCGGTCAAGTCCATAAATTTAAAGGTATTGTCAGACAAGCCATGCACAATTATGAAGGGCTTATCTAAAGTCGCTTCTGCACACTTTTGTATCAGCTGATTCAGATCGCGTTTGCTGACGTATGTGCTGCGTTCACGCATGTCCGGCTCCTCGCCGTTTTCCTTCATGACTTCCAGTGACCGGTAACCGCCAATACGGATCGCAACGACTTCCATGTCAGTTTCATACCCATAATAATGGCCGATCGCTTCCCCAAATGCTTTGCTTGCCCCGTAAAGATCCGGCGGCCGCACCGGGCTCGTCGTTTTGACCTGCTCATCAGCAGCGTATCCCTTTACGGCATGAATACTGCTGGCAAAGATCAGCCGACTGACTCCCTGTTCGCTCGCGGCCTGCATCATATTATAGGTGCCGTCGATATTGACCCCTTTAAGTTCATCATAGTTAGCGAATGGCGACGGATTTCCGGCAAGATGAATCACCGTGTCCATTCCTTCGCAAAGTTGGCGACAATCGGACAGGTCTGTCACATCAAATGTCACTAGACGACACCCTCTATCTTTCCATTCAGCAATGGTGGTACAGTCCTTGTCGGCAGCAGTCAGGTCGTACTGGTCTACTAAATCTTCAATCAGGCGGGAACCGATTCGACCGGCCGCACCAGTAAGCAGCAGCTTTTTCATCTGTCACCTCTCCAGTTTAACTGATTTTTCCGGAACGTTTCATCAAATCGATCACTCTTAAAAAGGCCAGTTTATAGCACAGGAAGCGCATAGTGACATCACTTTCTGATGAGAAATAGGCATTATAGACACGGTAACTCACATTCTTCATACGGTCGCTCATGTCTTTAAGAATCGTTTCTTTAGATTTTGCATCATTTGTGAAGCCCTGGACCCACTCCAGATAGGATACGGTTACTCCTCCGGCATTGGCCAGAACGTCAGGAATGATGACTTTTCCTTTAGACTCCAGGTACTCATCTGCTTCTTTAGTAATCGGGCCATTTGCACCTTCGACCAGAATATCCGCTTTGATGTCAGCCTGATTCTCAGATGTGATCTGATCTTCAATTGCACCTAGAATCAGAACATCACAGTCAAGCGTCAGGACAGCATCAGGATCTCTAACTTCTCCTTCAATGCCCAGTTCCTTAAGCTCTTCTTCGTTCGGCAGACGGTCATTCTTTTCTTTAAATGGTGCGAGTTTTTCGACATCCACGCCATTCTCGTTATAGATCGTTCTGCGACTATCGGACACAGCAATTACTGTATGTTTCTTCTCACAGTTGGCTGCCTCAATAGCTGCAGCCCGACTCAAGTTTCCGAACCCTTGGACAGCGACGATCACATTACCTTTTTCTCCAATGGCTTTGACCGTTTCTTTTCGTTCAGTATGGTCATCATTGACTGACAGACTTCCACTCAAAACCGCTTCAACTAGATAATAGTAACTGAGGAAGGTTCCTATACCAGTCGATTCGGCACGCCCTCTCGTCCCACCATTTGCAATGCTTTTTCCGGTGAAAGTGTTGATGAACGGCTGGTTCGGATGCAGCAGCTTGTACTCTTCCGTCATCCAGTCCATCGTTTCTTCTCCAGTCCCCACATCGGGAGCCGGAATATCTTTGTACGGGCCGATCTGATTCTGCAGCATGCGGACAAATGCTTTACTGACTTCTTTCAGCTCACGCTTGGAGTGTTCACGTACATTGATGTGCACGCCTCCTTTTCCTCCACCATACGGAAGGGCGTGCAGGGCATTCTTCAATGTCATCAGCATCGCCAGTGTTTCTACTTCTGACTGGTGTACACCTGTACTGAAACGGATGCCCCCTTTGTAGTATCCGCAGGCATTGTTATGCTGGACACGAAATGCCGGGTATGTACCGATCGATCCATCATCCTTGACGATTCTCAGGTCACTGGAAATCACCTTGTCAATGCCTTTTAGCAAGTCTCCCCCCATTTGCACCCAAAGATCACGTTTGTCTCCCCATTGGCTCAGTGCTTTCTTGTCTTCTGCAATAACGTGATCCACTACTTCCTGAATCAGCTGTGTTGTCGTATTCTCAGTCATAAAAATCCCTCCGAAGAATTATATTAGAATAATTTAATCGTTGCTTTATCATTGTATCATAATTAAAAGTTATATGGCGAATACCTAATCAGAAAATTTATATTTTTTACCACAAAAAACCGCCAGCTTCTCCAAAATACAGAGAAGTCCGGCGGTTCAATACACAACTTAAGCATCCCAGCCAGGATTCAGCTTAAATAAGTGTACCTTGAATATTCAGTTTTTTCTTCAGGTACCATTTTGCTGCGAATGCTACTACCCCTATAACGAGTGTAATAGATCCCGGTATCATCGGATTCAATGCCTGAGGCAGCATGGCCGTTCCGAACGCCATCAGGATGATCCAGGTAAGCATGGTGATAGTCGTCGCCACGATGTACTTGATGAATCCACCTTTAACACCTGGTTGAGGGGCATACTTAGTGATGACCATAACAGCCAGTCCACCAAGAAGGAAGTTTAGAATCATTGTAATTAGTCCGAGTCCCGCTTCCTGATTCCCTACAAGATATGAAATCCCAGTAATAACGGCAAACATCCCGCCTAATAGAAGGGCCCCGTCAAGGTAAATTTTCCATAATTCTGAGCGTTCAATCGGACCAGTCATATCTGCATGGTCGCTTTCAGTCAAGTATCTCGCCTGGTCTGTAGCCGTACCGTAAAGTTTGCGAGCTGTCAGGTGATTTGCCTGTTGGGAGACAATATTTTTCAGCATGTCATTAAACACTAAAGTCTTGTTGTCTTCAGGAAAACCCGCATCGTCCAGCTTGCGGTTCAGTGTCATCATGTATTCTCTGTTTTTATTTGTTAACTGATCGAATAAGGCGTCGTTTTCTCTCTTTTTATCTTCAAGAGTCACTTCCGGTTCCTGTTCAACCGTATTTTTTTTCTTCGGCATGTATTCTGTTTCCTCTCTTTCCTACACGTTAAAGCGGAACAAGATAACGTCTCCGTCCTGGACCACGTAGTCTTTTCCTTCTGCTCTCAGTTTTCCTGCTTCACGAGCAGCTTTTTCACTACCTAGTTCATTGTAATCTTCAAAGGCTATCGTTTCAGCACGAATGAACCCTCTTTCGAAATCGGTATGAATAACGCCGGCAGTCTGAGGTGCCTTCATTCCTTTTTTGAATGTCCATGCTCTAACTTCTTTTGGTCCAGCAGTAAAGAATGTAGCCAGTCCAAGCAGGTCATAAGATGAACGAATCAGCTTGTTAAGTCCAGGCTCAGTTACACCAAGATCGTCAAGGAACATAGCTTTTTCTTCATCATCCAGTTCAGCGATCTCTTCTTCGATCGCCGCTGAAATGGCAACAACTTCCGCGCCTTCTTTCTGAGCAATCTCGCGGACAGTCTGCAGGTACTGGTTGCTTTCCGAATCTGCGATTTCTTCTTCAGCTACGTTGGCTACATAGAGGACCGGCTTGCTTGTCAGCAAGAACAGTGAGCGAAGGATCGGCAGTTCTTCTTTAGTAAAGTCCAGTACGCGGACCGGTTTTCCTTCTTCAAGAACGGGTTTGATTTTTTCAAGGACTGAAAGAAGTGCAACTGCATCTGCGTCTTTGGATTTAGCCTGTTTTCTGACACGTTCGATTCGTTTGTCGACAGCTTCCAAGTCAGCCAGAGCCAGTTCCAGATTGATCGTCTCGATATCTTCTGCCGGGTTGACGCGTCCGGATACGTGAGTGATGTTGTCATCTTCAAAACAGCGGACAACATGACAGATCGCGTCCACTTCACGGATATTGGCCAGGAATTTATTCCCCAGACCTTCCCCTTTACTGGCTCCTTTGACGATACCGGCAATGTCAGTGAATTCGAATGTTGTCGGGACGACTTTCGCCGGGTTAACAAGTTCAGCCAGACGGTCAAGACGCTCGTCCGGTACTTCAACGATTCCAACGTTCGGGTCGATCGTTGCAAAAGGGTAGTTCGCAGCTTCTGCGCCTGCTTTAGTAATCGCGTTGAATAACGTAGACTTTCCTACGTTGGGTAATCCTACAATTCCTGCTGTTAAAGGCATGTATATGTTCACCTTTCTCTTTCTATAATGGTCTTTCGAGTTAAAATCTAGTCTTTCAGTACTTTTTTCATCTTGCGGTCGAATTCACGGCGGGGCATGAGAACCAAATGGCCGCAGCCGGTACATCTAATACGGATATCCGCTCCCAGACGAATGATTTCCCATCTGTTGACCCCGCACGGGTGAGCCTTTTTCATTTCTACTTTGTCGTGCAGCTCGTATGTTTTATCCACTTGATTTCCTCCTGTCCTAGTAAATCCAGCCGGTCGGTTCAATAGTCTAATTTAAGTCGATATTCAGTTCTTCAAGAATGCGGTTCAAGTCATCTGGGGATACATATTCGATTTCGATCTTCCCTTTTTCGCCTTTTTCGCGAATGATGACACTTGTGCCGAACTTGTCCGTCAGTAATTCTTCAGACTTTCTGATGTAAACAGACTTGACAGGCGCATTGTCTTTATTGCCGTCCTTTTTCGGATTCTGATTAGCCTCTGCTACCAGATGTTCCAGCTGTCTCACTGTCAGTTTTTCTTTCACCGCACGGCGGGCCAGCTTCTTGATCTTGGACTTGTCTTTAAGCCCCAGCAGTGTTCTTGCCTGACCATTGGACAGTTTACCTTCCTGAACAAGCTTCTTCACTTCTTCCGGAAGGGACAGTAGACGAAGATGGTTAGCGATATACGACCTGCTTTTACCTAGTCGTTCGGCGACCATTTCCTGAGTCATGGACAGTTTATCCATCATCATGTTGTACGCTTCTGCTTCTTCAAGAGAAGTCAGATCTTCACGCTGCAGGTTTTCCAGTATAGCAACCTGCATCATGACTTCTTCATTCAGTTCTCTGACGATTGCAGGAATACTGTCTTTTCCAGCCAGCTTCGATGCTCTAAAGCGTCGCTCTCCGGCAATAATCTCATAGCCTTTCACAGATGACTTGCGAAGGATGATCGGCTGAAGGACACCTGACACTTTGATTGATGCTGCCAGTTCATTCAGTGCGTCCTCATCAAAATGACGTCTCGGCTGATAAGGGTTCGGACGGATCTCAGTCAGATCGATCAGTTCCACACGTTCGTCATTGTTTCTGACTTCCTCTTCAAAATCAGGCACATCGAACAAGGCATCGATGCCGCGGCCTAAGCCTTTTTTCTTATTAGCCATTACCCAACACTTCCTTTGCTAGTTCCTGGTAGACTTCTGCCCCTTTTGACTTCAGGTCGTAATCGATAATGGACAGGCCGTAACTTGGGGCTTCGGATAAACGGATATTTCTAGGAATAATGGTCTGATAGACTTTTTCACGAAAATACTTCTTTACTTCATTGACGACTTCAAAGCCCAAATTGGTTCGAGCATCCAGCATCGTCAGCAATACGCCTTCTACTTTCAAATCTTTATTGAAGTGCTTCTGGACCAGACGGACTGTGTTGAGAAGCTGACTCAACCCTTCCAGAGCGTAATACTCACACTGAACAGGGATCAGAACAGAATCACTTGCTGTAAAGGCATTGATCGTCAGATGCCCCAGAGAAGGCGGACAGTCGATCAGAATATAGTCATACTGATCTTCAACCGTTTCTACTGCACGCTTCAGACGGGTTTCTCTCGCCATCAGACTCGTCAGTTCCACTTCTGCCCCGGCCAGCTGAATCGTTGCCGGGACCATGCTCAAGTTCTCGCGACTTGATGACAGAATGACAGCCTCAAGTGGTTCTTCGTTGATCAGAACATCGTAAATGTCTTTGTCGACTTCACCTTTACGGACTCCCAGGCCACTGGTTGCGTTGCCCTGTGCGTCCATGTCGATCAGAAGCACTTTCTTGCCGGCATAGGCAAGTGAGGCGCCCAGGTTGACAGTTGTCGTTGTCTTGCCCACTCCGCCTTTTTGGTTTGCGACAGCTATAATCTGTGCCATACTACTCCTCCATACTTTCTGTTGTCATTAAACCAGCGGACTCTTGTTCGGAGTGCCAGGTTTTCTCGGATATTTATTCGGTGTTTCCTTTGTCTTGTCGATCAGGATGATATGACGTTCCCCGGCCTCTTCAGGCAGTTCAAAGGAGATATCATCTCTCACTTTTCCGCCCAGCAGACCGATCGCTCTGCGTCCTTCGTCTAGTTCTTCCGGTGCATGAGCAGCCTTCATGGCAATAAAGGTTCCGCCCTTTTTAGCAAGCGGCAGACACAGTTCTGCCAGGACACTCATCCGTGCCACTGCACGGGCCGTCACAAAATCAAAAGAGGCTCTGAACTGTTTATTCTGACCGAATGTTTCTGCCCGGTCGTGGTACAAATAAACATCTTCCAGCCCCAGCTCGTTGACGACAGTTTCCAGAAAGCCGATTCGTTTCTTTAATGAATCAACAATGGTGATCTGCAGATTCGGGTAGATGATTTTAAGGGGGATACTAGGAAACCCAGCACCTGAGCCTACGTCGCATAGACTGTGGACCCCTTTGCTAAAATCTACGTAAAGTCCTGCAGTTAATGAATCGTAAAAATGTTTTAAGTATACTTCTTCTTTTTTAGTTATTGCGGTTAAATTGATTTTTTCATTCCATTCCTGAAGCAGTTCCAGATAACGCTCAAACTGACGCATCTTTTCTTCTGTAACAGGAATGTCTCGCTTAGTTAATTCAGACTGAAATTCTTCTGGAGTCATTCTCTAAAATCCTTTCTATAGTCACTCGTGAAACAGTTTTTTGTTTCACAAAATCCCTCTCTTCACTTTATACCAAATGGCTTATAAATACAATGGTTGCAAGAGATTTTTTCTATTCAAAAAATCTTGTTTTTTAAAAAAAGTTGGAGGATAAATCCATCTTCTGATCCCCGTGTCAAAGTCATCTGTTTTCTTTGTAAGACGGTTGGGGTGACTAGCTCTATTTTTCACCTTGAGTCAATCTACATAAAAAAACACGGGTCAGACTTTTTTAAAAGTCCGACTCGTGGATACAGTACGATTTATTGCTTCTTGAATTTAGGGGTTCTCGCGGCTTTCGTTTCACCTGCTGCTTTTAAAGCATAGCCTGTGATCATCGGCCCGAAAATCTCAAAGAACACTGCCCCTGCCAGGACGACCCCAGTAATCGCTCCGGAAACGTTAGGAATGCTTCGTTCGGCTATAGTAGCGAGACCAATGGCGATACCAGCTTGTGGAAAGAGGCCAAGACCTATATAAGGCCGAACCTTCTTACTCACATCTGTAAATTGAGAAAACACCAGAGAACCGAAGTATTTACCAATCGAACGGGCTGCAATGTAAGCGAGTCCTGCGACGCCTACCGTACCTATAATCGATAAATTAATATGCGCACCAGCCAAGGTCAGGAATATGACGAACACCGGCATTTCAATGCGGTTCAGTAAAGTTGCGATCAGCACTTTGCTTGAAGTCAGGTTCGTAATGGCAATGCCTGAAAAGATGTTGGTCAGTACCGGAGACAGCCCGTACATGGAGGCAATTCCTGTATTGAACAGGATGACTGCCAGTAAAATGACCAGCAATTTGTCATTTGATGTATCTTTACGTATAAAGAAAGAAACGAACAGGCCACTTAGTACACCAATCATCATTCCCAAGAAGATGTCGAGAAGGACTGACCCCAGAAGTGCTATTCCTCCCGGTCCCTGATTTCCAAAGGACTGAACGAATGATACCATCATACCAAATGCCATGATAGCAACCAGGTTGTCGAAAGCGACCAGCCCCAGCACATTCTGAGTCATTTCCCCTTCTGAGCGTGTATCTTTAATGACTTCAACTACTCCAGCTGGTGAAACGGTCAATGCCAGAGTCCCTAGTATCAAAGCATACTGTATTGGCATTCCGACCAGCCAAGTCAGCAGTGACGTGACGGCAACTGTCAAAACAGCGTTCCCCATGGAAATAGTTACAAGATTTTTCCCGAATTTTTTAAACATGAGATAATGCAGCTCAGTCCCAACGGAAATTGCCAGCATGCCGAGTGCCAGTTCATTTACGAAGCCTAAACTGTAGTAGACCTCACTGGTAATGAGGTTCAGTACACTGGGACCTAAAAGCAGTCCACAGAGCAGATACCCGCTGACAGTGGGCAGCCCAACTTTGCTAGCCAGTTTCCCGCCAGCCATACCGACCAGCATAAGGATTGCGATATAAAGTGAATATGTCATGTTTAAAACCCTTCTTCTATGTTATTTTCGTTGTCGATGCCTTTCGTAAAGTTCACAGGCACGCTAAAGAATATTGCTGTGTCGGGCTCTGATAAGTCTCCACAGACACTCTCTACGACAGACAGAACTTCCTTGCGTTCCTCTGCACCATTAACTACAGTAAAAATCGTCTTGCTGTTTGACTCCCGTTCTTCTCCCAACTCCGCAAACATTGAGAACATCGGAAACTGATTCGAAATCAGGTGACCCATGCCACTACTGTCCAGCACAGTCGCACCCTTAATTTTGTAACGCATAAATAAGGTCAATATTTCATCCAGCAGATCAGTTTTGTTCAATACGATGACAACTAGCTCCATTTGTCTCTTCCTTCTTTCTAAAATTTATAAAAGTCATCTAAATCCATATTAAATTATGCTCCTAATAACCTTTAAATTCAAGGGATTTTTGAAAAATGATTTATTTTCAAAAAATAATTTGACCTTTTTATTTAAAGATGTATACTATGTGTGTGGATCTCATATATGTTCCGGTGAATACGGACGTATGTGGGATATATTTGACTAAAAAGGAGATTGACACAACTAAATGTGGCAGTATAAACAATTTGAAGAATTAAGTGCACGTGACTATCATCAAATCGTTAAAGAACGCACAAAAGTGTTTGTTGTCGAACAAGGTTGTGCCTATCAGGAAATCGATGACATCGACCTGCACGCTGTTCATCTGATCAAACGTCAAAAAGGAACAATCAAGGCCTATGCCCGAATCTATAAGCAGGATAAAAAAATGCGTATCGGACGCGTACTCGTTCCTCAGGAATTCAGAAGCGAAGGACACGGACGTGAACTACTGAAAATTGCACTGGATTATATTATATGTAAGTACCCTAAAGCCGAAATCGAAATACAGGCTGAAGCCTATCTTAAAGATTTTTATGAATCCTTTGGTTTCCGTGCAATTTCAGATTTATATTATGATGAAAAAATCGGTCATTACGACATGGAACTGAAAAAAGAAGAACCGGTCGTCCACGTTTAATTTTTAACTATGACAAAGCAGCCGCCCTCTATGATTATTTTAGGGAGCAGCTGCTTTTTTTGTTAGATAAAATTGAAGAAAAGATACACGGCGTAGATGAGAGCAAGCAAGATACCTTGCCCTTTGTTTATCGATTCTACTCGTTTCGACAAAATCGGGATGCTGAGCAGGATGAAGATAAGGATCAGAATCGGGAACTGAAGCAGGAAGTAACTCTGCGGCACCGCAACCCCGCCGGGCAGGATACTGATCGTCGTACCCATGACAAGCAGAAGGTTCATCATATTGGCCCCCAGGACATTACCGATCGCCAATTCCCCATGGCCATACCTGACTGCCACCAAAGTCGTGGTCACTTCCGGTACGCTTGTCCCGAAGGCAACCAGTGTCGATGAAATGACTGTATCAGGGATTCCCAGGCGTGCAGCTCCAACTTCTGCTGAAGCGACAAGCAAAGTAGCTCCTGCCGTCACACCCAGCGAGCTGGCTGCGAGTATAAGAATGGATTTCAGCAGGCTACCTTGTTCAGCTGGTCCATCAGCGTCATTATCCGCTTCATCCGGGAGTTCTTCCATCAGATGATCCGGTTTCTGCTTGACTGTGTACCCGAGATACAGCGGTAGAAGAACGAGCAGAGCTCCACCACTCCACCTAGGAAGCAGTCCACCGGATTCGTTCATTCCTGCTGCGAAACTGGTCCCGATAAACAGAAGCGACAGACCGCTCATGAACAGGAAGGTCTGCTGCATCCCTTTCTTTACAGGGATGATTCCTCCAAGGGCACCAATTCCTAAAACCAATGAAGCGTTGGTGATCATTGATCCGATGGCATTTCCCAGCCCAAATTCACCATTTCCCCCAATCGCCGCAGCAAGTGAGGAAGCAACTTCCGGAAGAGTCGTGCCAATGGAAAGAACAGTGGCTCCGACAACCACTTTTGACAAGCCGAGCTTAAGAGAAAGCTCCACTGCCTTATCGATCAGCTTATCCGCAGACTTAGATAGAATGACTAAGGACAAAATAAATATAAGTATGATGATGCTCAAATGAAAATCTTCGATGTAACCAGTCAACACACGCGCCTACTTTCTGATTTGTACTATTTATAAATAGTATAACAGAATACAGGGACCTAAAGTCTAATAAGGTTATTAGACTGTCTATGTGTCTGACTCTCGGTTGTTTAAACACAAGCCTGCTCGTTCAACCATACAGACACCCTAAATCTTTAACCCTTCTAAAACTAAAAACCTTCTTAAAGACAACTGATGTCTAAAAAAAGGTTCGTCCTATACTTTATTATTTTGGGCTTACCTTACGCTGGTGATCAGCAGGAAGCCAAGCCCACCGATGACAGATCCGATGAACGGACCCAGGACCGGAATCCAAGCGTAAGCCCAGTTTGACGCCCCTTTATTGGCCACTGGTAGAACCGCATGTGCGATCCGCGGACCCAAATCCCGCGCCGGATTGATGGCATAGCCCGTTGTTCCGCCTAATGACAGCCCGATCGTCAGAATCAATAGACCGACGATGACCGGGTTCAGCCCTTCTGTAAATTCGCCTTGAGTGAAAGCCAGCAGAGCATAGACCAGAAAGGCCGTAGCCATCGCTTCACTCACAATATTCCATCTATTTTTCTTTATAGCCGGCGATGTTGAGAAGACGCTTAAAATCGCATCTTCGTCTGAAGTTTCTGCGAAATGTGGATAGTAATGCAGCCAGACCAGTGTCGCACCTAAAATTCCACCGATGATTTGTACCACTATATAAGGCAGCACGAGCGCCCAGTCAAACTGTCCGGCTGATGCCATACCAAGTGTCACGGCCGGGTTCAGATGAGCAGGAGACAGCCAGCCGATTGAATAGACGGCCATTGTCACAGCCAGCCCCCATCCAATCGTAATGTGCAGCCAGCCTGTGTTGAATGATTTTGTTTTGTTCAGTACATTTCCTGCTACGACACCATTTCCGATATAAATCAGAATGGCAGTCCCGAAAAATTCCCCTGTCAATTGTTGTAATACTGAAGTGTCCATACTGTCTCCCTTTGATCGTTAGTTGAATGAATGGTTAGTTTCCAATCGAATCCATGTAATAGTGAAAGTTCGTGTTGCCTCCAGATAATACGTACACCTCTTTAAACCCGATATTTAAAAGTAGATTCTGTGCTGTATTGCTGGTCACACCTTTATTGCAGTATACCACTGTCGGCAGTGAACGGTCCAGGTCAGCGACACCTTTACGTAAATCAGGCATTGGAATGCTGACGGCATTATCGACATGCCCCTTCGCATACTGTTTAGGCGAACGGACGTCGATCACTTGAAGCGCATCATTAGCTTTCTGACGGGTGATCAGTTCTTCAGGTGTCATGACTGGAAGCTGCTCTCTTGCATTTTCCAGCACCATTCCCGTATACATGACCGGGTCTTTTGTTGTGCTGAATGGCGGGGCGTATGCCAGATCCAAGTGGAACAGGTCTTCCGCATTGGCTTCAAAAGTGATGGCGGTCGCAAACACATCGATACGCTTGTCCACGCCTTCCGGTCCGACGATCTGAGCGCCCAGGAATCGACCGCTTTCTCTGTCGGCAACACCTTTGATGATCATATTCTGGCCACCCATGTACTCGGCATGCCCCGGTTTGATATTGTGAATCACTACTGGATCGAAGCCTGCTTTTTCAGCTTCTGCAGCAGACAGACCTGTATATCCCACAGTCAAGTCGAACAACCTGAAAATGCCGGTCCCTATCGTTCCTTTGAATGACAGCTTGCCTCCTGTCATGTGGTCCCCTGCGATACGGCCCATCTTGTTTGCTGTAGAACCAAGCGGGTGATAAATCGGCTGTCCTGTTACACGATGGAAACTTTCAGCTACGTCTCCTACAGCATAGACATCTTCTACAGATGTGCGCATAAATTCATCGACTTTTACTGCCCCCGTTTCACCTAGTTTGATCCCTGTTTCTTTAGTCAGTAACGTGTTCGGACGGACACCGACAGCCAGGATGACTAGATCTGTCTCAATATCTGCGCCTTTATCAGTCGTCAGAACGGTCGCCTTGCCGCTGCCCTCTATTGTCTGAACTTTATCACTTAAGTGCAGCTTAACGCCTTTGTCCTTGAGTTTCTTTTCAATATGATAAGCCATATCCGGATCGATTTTAGGAAAGACCTGAGAAGCCAGTTCGACTACTGTCACGTTCATTCCTTTTTCTGTCAGCTGTTCCGTCATTTCCAGACCGATAAACCCTGACCCGACAACCGTCACGTGCTTAATGTCATTCTGGTTCATGTAAGCATCAATAGCTTTCGTGTCAGCCATCGATTTCACGTGAAAGATGTTGCTGTAAGAATCCAGGCTGAACGGAGACGGCGCTAGAGAATAAGATCCTGTAGCTAGAACCAGTTTGTCGAACGTTTCACGGAACCCCTTGCCTTCTTTTTTATTGTACACTTCAATTTCTTTTATTGAAGGATGGATGGCTTTGACATGGTGGTCTGTATGGATATCGAAATCAAATCGTTTCTTGAACCACTGAGCATTTCTTGGGATGAGCGTGTCCACTGACTCGACTTCTCCGCCTAAAAAATACGGCATCCCGCAGACTGAGTAAGATATATCTTCTCCAGATTCATATACGACAATCTCAGCTGTTTCATCATTACGTCTCGCTTTTGCGGCAACAGACGTCCCCGCAGCTACCGATCCTATCACTACTATTTTCATTTGTTTCCTCCTCAAAATACCTGGCATTCCAACATAACCCTCCTTTTCAGTTTAACAAATGCCCTTATAGCTGGCTATCACAGTTTTTTTGCCTTTGTGTAAATGTTCTGTAAAGGAAAGAGACTAGCTGAACAGCCATCCCACAGTCTCGTTTTCCAGCATAATATATAGCCCAAGAGCGACGAAGACTAGTGATACGATCCATCGTTCATACTTTTCAATAAATGCGTTGATCAGTCTCACTTCAGATATCTTATAAGCAGTACCAAGCATTAATACCAACAAAGCGTAATATACAAACAGCGTCAGAACCAGCTGTGACCAGTCGATCGAGGCAAATAGAGGAATGTATATACCTAAGTTGTCTCCGCCAAATGGCAGATATAATACTAATATACTCCCGCTTGCTGTGGCCAGTCCGGCTGAACAACAGGACCAGCACGATAATATGATCAATATTGGTCCCAACATTCGACAAAACCGTTGTCACAAGCGCTTCGCCCATTCTGCTCACCCCAGTTTTCAAATCGTTTTGTCCAGTTTATCAGTTACTGATGCCGTTACCTACAGTAACACCGGCTTATGTAAAAAGTATGTCAATTATTGAATAGTCTATTCTATCAAGAGAGCTTTTTTATTATACTGATAAGAGCTAGTTGAGGGGGAATTAATTTGAGTGAAATGAAAAAGAACGTGCCCTGGTCGACGTTTTTAAAAGATGTTCTGGTCTGCTCGCTGGGTGCATTCGGCGGACCTGAAGCACACTACGGTGTATTTACGGACCAGATGGTACTGAAAAAAGAGTATTTGACTGAGGAAGATATTGTGGAGCTGATGGCTTTGTGTGCCTTTCTTCCAGGTCCGAGCAGTACACAGACGATCATTGCCATCGGATATAAAATGGGCGGACCGCTGCTTGCCTTGCTGACGATGCTTGTATGGGCTCTTCCTGCACTAGCGATCATGACTACCTTATCCTTCCTGTATCAGTTTCTGGATGTCTGGAACATCTCGCCGGACGTGCTCCGCTATGTCGGACCGATGGCGGTCGGGTTCATCATATTGGCTGCGTACAAAATCGGGAAGAAGGTCGTCTACGATAAATTGACGCTGCTCCTTTTCCTGTTCGGAGCGATAACCACTTACTTTATACGATCGGCTTGGATTTTTCCATTGGTCTTCTTGATCGGTGGACTGCTCACCCTGTCGATTACGCGTGAGGAAAATCTGTGGTATAAAGTTAAACTGAATCCACCATATAAATATATGGCATTGTTCATTTTCTTTACTTTGGGTAGTATGCTTGCTGCCTTTCTATTTGAAAATCAGTTGGTCAGTTTGTTTGAGCGCTTTTATCGTTACGGATACTTAGTTGTTGGTGGCGGTCAAGTCGTCGTTCCTCTAATGTACACCGAACTTGTTGATGTCAATGCATTCATGAGCAGCGACCAGTTTCTGACTGGATACGGTCTCGTTCAGGGGATGCCTGGTCCGATGTTCAGCTTCAGCGCCTATGCTGGCGGGATGGCTGTTCAGAACCCGACCGTGTTGACACAGATCCTTGGTGCACTTGCCGGTGGGATCGGGATTTTCCTACCTGGTGTCCTTCTGATTTATTTCGTCTATCCAATGTGGGAAAGACTTAAGCTAGTCAAAGGCTTCCGTGTCGCTCTGAAAGGAGTGACTGCTGTTGCAGGAGGACTAGTCACTGTTGCGGCTGTCATCATCACCCAGCAGAGCGGTCCGACCTGGGACAATTTGCTTGTGACGTTATTTACACTCGTTCTACTATACACTAAGAAAGTACCCGTGCCGGTCATTGTGGGTACAGTTATTCTTTTAGGCTTTATTACCTCCTGAACTGTTCAACTTGAATTGCAGCACTAGTGAACTACCCACCACTTAAATCTTTCAGATTTTGAAGTGGGGGCTTCCTACGAACTCCATTCTTGTTTGCACAAAATTCATGCAGACAGGGGAATCGGATATGGGTAGGCTCAAAAGGCAGTCCCTGCCTCATTGGTTGTCTTTTACTTGGCTAATGCCAAGAGATTCTTGCTGGCATTGATGTCTCTGTCGAGGTATTCCCCACAGTGTGGGCATTCCCACTCCCGAATGTTGAGCAACTTCTTACCGTCACGGTGTCCGCAGGCAGAACAAATCTGGCTAGATGGATAGAACCTGTCCGCTTTGATAATTGTACGGTCTTTTTGTTCCGCTTTGTATTCCAACTGGCGGACGAACTCATACCATCCGGCATCGCCAATGCTTTTTGCCAGTTTATGGTTCTTCATGAGGTTCTTGCTGGACAACGTTTC
>NZ_FNFK01000061.1 GCF_900101165.1 Alkalibacterium thalassium
AAAAGAAAAAGAAGACAAAACAATCAGACATTTATCTCAATATGCGCTCTCATCCCACGATTAAAACCGTGGGCTTTCACGCTTGATAGTTCTGTAATATAAGATCTGAATACAAAAGAGCAATGAGTCACCGTTATTATCAGGACGGGCGCTCATTGCTTTTTCGTTATGTATAAGTGATGGAATGACAATGTGGAGGCTTGTAAGTTGAAGGTAATTCGACTCTCAGATCAAACTCATAGTGCAAGGTCCGCTTCAGTATGTCGCAAGATGCGTCTTGGAACTCACTCAGGTAATAATGCAGCCTCCAGTCTGTTCTAGCCAAATATATAAAGGGTGCAGGTCTACAAAAATATGCTAAGATTACTGAGAGCTGAATCTTGGATCAATATCAGTTGCTTGTTCACTACTTGAGGGGGAAAATCTGGCTATAAACTCAAAAAGGGACATGACCGTTCAGGCATGTCCCTTTTTGAGTTTGCTATTAATATCTTCCGTATCCTACAAATCGAGCACCCCAGTAGCCAGTGTGAGCGTTGGTATACGCGACACCCGTACTAGTCTGAGAACCGATAAAGCGTCCGCCGCCAACATATATCCCTACGTGAGAAATTGTAGATCCATTTTCAGAGAAGAAAATCAAATCGCCAGGTTGCGCGTCACTTCTGGATATCTTTCTTGAAGAGGCATACTGTCCAGCTGCTCTACGTGGCAGTGAAATGCCTACTTGTCTAAAAACAAGAGAAGTAAAGCCGGAGCAGTCAAGGGCACTTGCCGTACTTCCTCCCAGCTGGTATCTTGTTCCCAGCAATCTAGTTGCATGTGGCTGAAGTGTTGCCCAGCTTGTTCCTCCGCTTGGAGCAGGAGCCGGTTGTGGTGCTGGTGCAGGCTTGTTGGATGATTCATTTGAACTTCCACCTGATCCATTTCCACCACCATTGTTACCTGAATTACTGCCTGAGTTATTACCAGAATTGTTTCTTGAATCTGATGGACTGTTGTTATTTGATCCACCTGTATTTCCGGAATTATTTGGAGCGGTGGTGCTGTTCTGGTTAGCAGAATTATTGTTGTTAGATGATTCAGTATTTGATGCAGAGCCTCCGTTAATTCCAGAAGATGCTTGGTTTCTATCTGAATTAGATGGCTCAGATGGTGCAGAAGTTTCTGAGCTGGATGATTCCGGCTCAGATGATTGAGAAGAGGATAGTGAAACCTCGACCTCTTCTTCAGCTGCCTGCTCTTCAGCACGTGCTGCAGCTTCTCTTTCTTCCTGTTCACGCTGCTCGGCTTCGGCTCGTCTCTGCTCTTCAGCTTCACGAGCCGCCTGTTCAGCTTCCTCACGTGCTACAATCAGTTGATAAACAGCTTGTTCTGCTTCAGCTCTCTGTGAAAGATAACGATCTCTGTCAGACTGTGCAGTGGCTCTTTCTGCTGCAATCTGTGCAACGAGCACTTCTTTTTCAAGTCTCTGCTGTTCGAGGTCCTGAGAAATGACTTCAAGTTCAGCACCCAATGCATTCTGTTGAACGATCGTCTGTTCAGTCCGTTCCTGCTTCTCGGCAACTGCTTCCATGTCTCTGACCTGTGCTCGAACCAGTTTACGGTTAGATGACACGAGACTGGACACAATATCAATTCGGCCGATGATATCCGTTAGTGATTCAGCCTCTATGATAAATTCAATATAGCTGGTCGTCTGTCCATCAACCTGGATTTTTCTAGCTTGATTTTCCAGCTGTTCAGTTCGTTTTGCAATGATGTCTTCAAGTTCGGTAATTTCGTCCTGAAGCTCTTTCATTTCAGCATGTGCTGCTTCCAGTCGCTCAACTACTTCATTAATTTTATCTTCATTGGCAGTGATATCACTATTGAGCGTCTTTAACTCGTCTTCTGCATTGCGTACCTGTTCCTGAAGAGAACTGATTGTTTCTTCAAGGTTATGTACCTGATTGTCGGTCTCTTCAATGATCGATCTCTGTTCATCAATTGCATCGTTGAAATCGTCTGCTGATACACTCGACACAGCAGAAAATGTACTAAGTAATAGTGCACTTGATAAAGTTGACAGTATAGGTTTCTTGCTCAACAAAAGCCCCTCCAATAATCGTCAATTCATAGTTTTTAGATGTCAGCGTTTTAATTTATTGGATAAAGTATACTATTATATCGATAAATTTAAATTTCAACTATATTACACTTGGATATCACTTTTACATCTCGAAATGGCTATACTCCCTGAGACTACTTGCATTTTGTAAGCGAAACGACTATACTTTTTAGTGATTCCATAAGAATGGACTAGATCATACCTAGCAACAGGAGGAAATTAAATGAGCGATTATCGTGTATTGCTTTACTATAAATATGTAAAAATAGACAACCCTGAACAATTCAGAACCGAGCACCTGGCTTTATGTAATGATATCGGGCTAAAAGGGCGCATTCTCGTTTCGGAAGAAGGTATTAATGGAACTGTCTCCGGTACAGTCGAGCAGACTGATGCTTATATGGAAGCTGTAAAATCTGAAGAGCGCTTCAGTGACATGTTCTTTAAAATGGACCCTGCAGATGGTCATGCATTCAAGAAAATGCATGTCCGTTATCGTCCTGAAATCGTCTCTCTAAGTTTGGGTGAAGACGACCTCGATCCGAATGAAATTACTGGACAATATCTTGAACCTACAGAATTCAGACAAGCGCTAGAAGATGAGAATACAATCGTTCTTGATGCAAGAAACGATTATGAGTACGATCTGGGACATTTCCGAGGTGCTGTACGTCCTGAAATCCGATCCTTCAGAGAACTTCCGGAATGGATCAGGGAAAACAAAGAAAAATTTATGGACAAACGCATCGTCACCTACTGTACGGGAGGGGTACGTTGCGAGAAATTGAGTGGCTGGCTTCTTAAAGAAGGGTTCGAAGATGTTGCTCAACTTCATGGTGGGATTCATAACTACGGTACGCACCCTGAGACTCAAGGTGAACTGTGGGACGGAAAAATGTATGTTTTCGATAGCCGCATCAGTGTGGACATCAACCGCAAGGAACATACTGTTATCGCTAAAGACTGGTTTGACGGTACACCGTGTGAACGTTACGTTAATTGCGGCAACCCATTCTGTAACCGTCAGTTCATTACTTCCGAAGAAAATGAGCACAAGTATTTAAGAGGCTGTTCTCATGACTGCCGTGTTTCACCGGAAAACCGTTACGTCAAAGAGCATCACCTAAGCAGAGAAGAAGTGGCCAAACGATTAGAAAAAATCGGAGAAACTCTACCTGAAACAGTCTAACCATTAATCCTTTACGTAAAATGATTCCTATTTTCGTAAAGGATTTTTTCTTGCAGGTACTTAACAATTCTGTCACAGTCCACTCATTTATATGTGCTTTATCTCCTCAATTATTTTATTTCTACCCTTATTTTGCTATAATATAACAAGCTACACGACTATTAAATCAAACTTAAAGGAGTTCATAATGAAGCGTTCTGAAGAAAAGAAGCAAAGACAGACAGAAGAAACGAATGAACCCTCACGTTTCGAGAATGTTGTCTATTATTTTGATATTTTTTATCGGGTCGTCAAGGCCCTTATTATTATGCTGGTTGTCATCCTTCTTGTAGGAGGTTCACTAGGAGCTGGAGCGGCAGTCGGATATTTCGTTTCACTGGTCAATGAAACTGACATTCCTGATCATGAAGTGATGGTTCAGCAGATTTACGATTTTAACGAAACATCAACAATGTATTATGCAGGTGGAGAAGTGATCAGTGATCTGAGAGCGGATCTCATGAGGACACCAGTTGAACTGGAACAGATGTCTCCACTTCTAGTTGACGCGATTATAGCAACGGAAGATGAGTACTTCTTCGAGCATGAAGGAATCGTTCCTAAAGCTATCGCCCGTGCCCTCGTTCAGGATCTGACAGAGTCTGATGTCTCTACCGGTGGATCGACTCTAACACAACAGCTGATCAAACAACAGATCATTGGTGGGGAAGTTTCGCATGAACGTAAAGCTAATGAGATTCTTCTTGCCATGCGCATCGAGAATTATATGGATAAAGAAGAAATTCTGGAAGCCTACCTGAATGTATCCCCGTTCGGCAGAAACAATAAAGGCCAGAATATTGCGGGTGTTGAAGAAGCCGCTCAAGGGATATTTGGTGTTCCCGCTTCAGAAGTGACGCTTCCTCAGGCTGCATTTATCGCTGGTCTGCCTCAGCGTCCAAACGTCTTCAGTCCTTATACAAACACTGGTGCCATCAAGGAAGATCAGGAACTTGGCCTGCGCAGACAACGTGAAGTATTGTTCAGGATGCACCGTGTAGGATTCATCACTTACGATGAGTATCAGGAAGCTTTAGAATACGATGTGACACAGGACTTTTTAAATCGTGAAGAAATCGATTATGAAGATTTGTCTTATGTTTATGACCGTGCAGAATTTGAAGCCCGTCGTATTCTAGTTGTTCAGGCACTCGAACGTGACGGTATTACTAATGAAGATCTTGAAGAAAATCCTGATCTTTTAGGTGAATATGAGGAACAGATTCGTTCTGAAATACGAAATGGCGGCTATCAGATTCATACTACAATCGATCGTGATGTTCATCATGCAATGGAAGAAACAGTTAGAGAATATCAGGATCAGCTAGGAGCTGAACAGACTTACACATGGGAAGATGCAGACGGGAATACTCAGTCCACTACTCTTCCTGTCCAATATGGCGGAGCATTGATTGACAATGAAACCGGAAGAATCATTGGATTTATCGGTGGAAGAGATTATGAACTAAGTCAATTTAACAATGCATTTCAGATGAACAGAAGTCCAGGGTCAGCCATAAAACCGCTCGCAGTATACGGACCGGCTATTGATACTGATATCCTTACACCAGCTACGATTATTCCAGATACTGCCGTAGAAGTACGTGACGTGTGGGATCCGGCAGCTGGAGAATGGACTTATCATTCTCCTACAAACGTTGGAGCTACAACTAATGAGTGGCTGACTGCCAGAGAATCTCTTGAGGATTCAAAAAACTTGGCTGCCTTTAAAATTCATGCTGAATTAATGCAGGAAGACGTCGATCTGGAAAGTTACATTAGAAATATGGGAATTACTGCTGACGATGTTGCGTCTGAAACAATCAGTTTCCCTTCGTTTTCTATCGGTGGACCTGATGGCCCCTCTCCTGTCGGCCTGATCAGCGCATTTTCAACTATTGGAAATAACGGTCAGCATGCAGATGCCTACATGATTGAACGCATCGAAAACAGTGCAGGTGAAATTATTTATGAACATGAAGTGGAACAGACTGAAGTATGGAGCCCGGCTTCCAATTATCTGCTAATCGATATGCTACGAGGCGTTCATACTGATGGGACTGCACAAGGAACCATTGATCAGCTGAATTTTTCTTCAGACTGGGTATCAAAAACAGGAACTACTCAGGATCGTCACGACGTCTGGTATATCGGCAGTACCCCAAGCGTATCATTTGGAACATGGATGGGATATGGAACAAGCGAGCTCTCATTAAGAGATGACTTTGGTCTCCATCCAAGCAGACGTAACCGAGACATGTGGGCACGCATTATGAATGCTGTCCATGCGGTTAATCCGGATATTCTTGGTGTGGGCGAAACCCATGCTCGTCCTGATGGTGTAACTGAAGATTCTGTCATAGTAGATACTGGTATGAAAGCCGGTGAAGTTGAAGCCCCTGACGGATCGACATTCAACTACTCTGGTAATACACATACTGAACTGTTCAAGTCAGATAACGTTCCTGGAACCACAGTTTATGACTTTGCAATCGGAGCAACAGATGAGGAACTGGAAGAATTCTGGGGTCGAGCATTATCTTCCGACGACGATGATGATGATGATGAAGACGATGAAGAAACAGAAGACGATGCTGCTTCAGATGACGAGTCCAATGGCGACGAGTCATCTGAAGCACCTGAACCTGAACCAGAATCTGAGCCGGAACCTGAAGACGATGATGACGATGAAGAAGAATCTTCTAACGGAAACGGTAATGGCAACGGGAATGATAATGCCTCATCCAATGGAAATAACGGATCGAGCAACGGAAATGAGTCGTCTGATGATAATGACGACTCAAATGACAATGGATCATCTAACGGTAACGGCAATGGCAATGGATCATCTAACGGAAACGGCAACGTCAACTCTGAAGCCACCCCACCGTCTGACAAAAATGATGATGACGATGATAATACAGATGACGAAGAAGAATAAATTCTAATTGAAACAGCTGCTCACCATAACTGGTCAGCAGCTGTTTTTTAATTTACCTTTTCCATATGATTATGATGGGCATTAATTAAAAATGCATTGTTCGCGCAAAAAAGGACAGCCAGTACAGCTGTCCTTTATCACCTTTTATTTAGTTGTTCCTTTAGCATCTATCGTATATGGAAGTTTGACAGTCTTTTCGTCAATCTCTTCTTTATTCATCAATTTAGTCAATAGACGCATCGCTACAGCACCAATATCATACAATGGCTGAACGACAGTGCTCATCTGCGGACGGGTCATTGCTGTTAGTTTTGAGTTGTTAGATGTGATAAGCTCAAAATCTTCAGGAATTGATACCCCTCTATCAAGGGCAGCATTAAGAATTCCGACTGCCAGTTCGTCATCAGAGACTACTGCTGCGGTAGCGCCAGCTTTTTTAAGTTGTTCAAATACTGCTTCGCCTACTTTGTAGGTGTATTCAGATTGAAGAACTAGATCGTCGTTATAAGAGATGGACGCTTTTTCAAGAGCTTTTTTATATCCGTTCAGACGATATTGTCCGTTAATTGGCTCATCGTGGCTTTCGGAAATAAATGCGATCTTGCTGTGTCCGTTTCCTACTAGCATATCTACGCTATCTTCAGTAGCTGCTTCGTAATCAATATTGACACTGCCTACTTGTTCATCCGGGTCAACAGTACCTGCCAGTACGACTGGTGTGCGAGAACGGGAAAACTCAGCTCTCAGTTCATCTGTAATTTTGTTACCCATGAAGATCACACCGTCAACTTGTTTGGCCAGCAGTGTGTTGAGCACCTGAACTTCTTTCTGTTCATTTTCATCTGAGTTTGCAAGAATAATGTTGTACTTGTACATCGTTGCAATATCATCGATGCCTCGTGCCAGAGAAGAGAAATACAAATTTGTGACATCTGGAATGATGACTCCAACCGTAGTTGTCTTCTTGCTTGCGAGCCCTCTTGCTACGGCATTAGGACGATAGTCCAGTCTGTCAATGACGTCCAGAACTTTCTTTCGGGTAGTAGGTTTGACATTCGGGTTACCGTTGACTACGCGTGACACCGTAGCCATGGATACTCCGGCTTCACGTGCCACATCATAAATCGTAATTGTTTGCCTATCCATTATTTAATCTCCTTTAACATATATTGAATAAAAATCTTGTGAGCGCATACTTCTTTTAACAGAATAACAGGAAATGTAACCTTTTTCAATTAAATCAATAAATTTTCATGAAATTTTCCAAAACTTTTTTCAGAAAAGGCTTTCTTCATAATCATTCTATCATTTTCTATTCTAAAAGAGAAGTTTTTGGTACACTAAAACTACGATTAATTTAAAAGGATGGATAATTATGAACCCACTTGATGCATTTAAAAAATATATGATTGATCAGACCTTGTCTTTAGTATATATTGACAATCCGGATACTATCGCCTATCTTACTGGTTTCTACAGTAATCCTCATGAGCGCGTGCTGGCTCTACTAATCACGGCTGACTCCACTCAATTACTTGTACCAAAACTGGAAGAAACTGAAGCCCGCTCCTATGATGCAATTGATGAAGTGACTGGCTATAAGGATGAGGAGAACCCTTGGGCAATCTTTAAAGAGAGTGTTGCAGAGGACGGATTATTTAACACAATCGGTATCGAATCAGATTATCTTGTAGTAGACCGCTATCATCAGTTGATGTCACTCTTCCCTGATGCTTCTTTCAAGTCTGTCACATCATACCTTCAGAACATGAAAGTAATTAAATCCGGTGAAGAGATTCTTATAATGAAAGAGGCTGGTCATCTGGCTGATGAAGCCCTGCGTGTCGGCATGGACGCCCTGTCCACAGGCATAACTGAACAGGAAGTGGTTGCTGTCATCGAGTATGAGATGAAAAAATTGGGTGTTAAAGAGATGAGCTTTGATACGATGGTGCTGTTTGGCGATCACGCTGCCAGTCCGCACGGCACTCCTGGAGATCGAAAGCTTCAGGCCGGTGAACTCGTGCTCTTCGATCTCGGTGTGGTCTATAATGGGTACACCAGTGACGTGACACGCACGGTCAGTTACGGGGACCCTTCACCTAAGCTTAAAGAGCTGTATTCCATTGTGCTTAGCGCTCAAAAAACAGCTCAGGCAGCTGTACGGCCGGGCATTACAGCAGGAGAATTGGATGCTGCAGCAAGACAGATTATTACTGAATCAGGTTATGGCGACTATTTTACTCATCGCCTAGGTCATGGCCTGGGGCGATCTGTCCATGAATTCCCTAATATTGCCCCAGGAGTCACCATCCCAATACAGACCGGCATGTGCTTTTCTATCGAACCTGGCATATATATAGAAGGAACGGCAGGAATTCGAATTGAAGACTGTCTGGCTGTGACTGATAAAGGAGCTGCTCCTTTTACCCAGACTACTAAAGAACTAATCGTTCTTCCAGTTAAAGAATAAAAAACTCCCTTATGATACATATTGACTTGAGAGCAGAGAGCCTGCAAGTCACATGTACTATAAGGGTATCTTTTTATAGGAAAAAATCATCTTCTTCAAGATGTTTCTGTTTTGATTTTTCCATTACTGTCAACGTTCCATCTGATTCATGGATCGATGCATAACTTCCAAATGCAACAATAATCATTCTTATAAAATTTTCAGAAGTCATATCGATAATTTCTTTCTACTATTTATTTCTTTGAGATTATATTTCCTCGTCAGAACCACAATCATTCTATATTATTTTTCTGGTCATCCTGACTTTCGTCCATATCGACTAATGTATTCAGATCTCTCAGTTCATTATTCTTCTTAGGTAAAACAGATATTGTCCCGTCTGTTTCAAGAATCACTGCAGCTACTTCTTCAACCTTTCCAATTCCTTGTTCTCTGATTGCCTGAAGCACTTCAGATTTTGGAATGCGTTCTTTATTCATCTTATCCTCGTAATATTTCCCATCGTAAAAAAGTAATGATGGATGAGCTTTCAGTATTCGGCTGAAAAATGGCGATCTTGAAGACAAATAGCTTGAAAGAAACTGAAAGAGTAAAAGCAGGCAGAAGATATACAGACCTTCCCATAATACTTCATCCTGATTGATGAGTATATTACCAAACACCGTTCCTAAAGAAACAGTAATGATAAAATCAAAAGCATTCATTTTTAACAACGTTCGTTTGCCTGACAGTCTCAGAACAAATAAAATGACGAGGTAGCAAAAAAAAAGAGATGACGGTTATCCGTCCAAATTGTCCAGCGTTCATGTGTATCCTCCTGAAAAAAAGCATGTTTCTATGCTTTTATTACTTAATCAACTTCGTTATCTACTTCTAAGGTATCGGTTTCTCCATTTTCAGCTGCATTCAGAAGCATGGCGGCATATTCCTGAAATTTCTCCGATGAGGAAGTAGCTCCCGATACAGTATCAACTTGTCCGGCATCCTCTGTTTCAACAAGCTGTCCGTGTGAACTACCCACCACTTAAATCCTTTGGATTTTGAAGTGGGGGCTTCCTACTAACTCCATTCTTGTCTGCACAGACTATATACAGACAGAGGAATCGGATAGGGGTAGGCTCAAAAGGCAGTCCCTGCCTCATTGATTCTCTTTTACTTGGCCAATGCCAAGAGGTTTTTGCTGGCATTGATATCTCTATCAAGGTATTCCCCGCATGTCGGGCAGTCCCACTCCCGGATATTGAGCGGCTTCTTGCCGTCTCGGTGTCCGCAACTCGAACAAACCTGACTAGACGGATAGAATCGGTCTGCTTTGATAAGTGTCCGTCCTTTTTGCTTGGATTTATATTCTAATTGGCGGACGAATTCATACCAACCTGCATCACCAATGCTTTTTGCCAGTTTATGATTTTTCATCAGGTTCTTACTGGACAACGTTTCGATTACAATGACTTGGTTTTCGTCTGTAATCTTTTTGGATAGTTTGTGCAAGAAATCTTTGCGCTGATTGGCAATATTCTCGTGCTTTTTGGCTACCTTTAAGCGTGCTTTATTGCGGTTCTTACCGCCTTTTTGTTTGCGGGATAATGACCGTTGCGCCTTCTTCAGCTTCTTTTCGGACTTGTAAAGAGGTTTTGGATTTTTGTGCTTCTCAGTCTCCCCTAAATCATTGGTGGTGACCGCAAAATCCGAAATACCCAAATCAAT
>NZ_FNFK01000117.1 GCF_900101165.1 Alkalibacterium thalassium
GCTTACTTAAGATATTGAACCGCCGTATACGGAACCGTACGTACGGTGGTGTGAGAGGACGATAAATGAATTAATCATTTATCTCCTACTCGATTTATTAGTGATAGTCGTAGGCAGATAGTCACCGGACATTTAACAAAAACAGTCTGTACACCGATGACAGGGTACAGACTGTTTTTTCTCTATTCTATAGTGTATATGAGATTAATCAAAATCTACTTCAAATTTATTCAAAAATGACTGATCGATGGCTTTAATTGATTCAGCTGCCAGCTGGACTGTATGATTAAAGTCCTCAAAAGAGGCGAAGAGGTGATGCGTATGAGCATAACGGCTAGGTACACCAAGGACAAGCACAGGCACCCCTAAGTTATTCAAATGAATACGACCAGCATTCGTTCCGCCGCCTTCACGCACCGCATGTTGAACAGGAATCGCGTGGGTCTTGCTGACTTTATTAGTCAAGCTGATCCATTCTTCATTAGCAATGTAGCTGCTGTCCTTGTGTCTGATCTGCGGACCATGTCCCATTCTTGCTTGAGACAATTCGACCGGTTTTGCATAATCGTCAGAAGGCGTCCCTTCAAAGACAATAGCTAATTGAGGATCCACTCGTCTAGCTGTTACTGTTGCTCCTCTTAAGCCGACTTCTTCCTGAGCAGCCAGGGCACCGACCACGTTTACCGGTAAGTCTTCGTTTTCTAGAGCTTTCAATGTTTCTATAACTGCCGCACAGCCCAGACGGTTGTCAAAAGCTTTCCCGAGCATCGTCTGATTTTTATTATTGTAGTCGAAAGTGACATCTGGAACGATAGGCGCTCCGACTTCGATACCGAACGTATCCATGACTTCTTCCCGTGAAGTCGCCCCGATATCCAGCTTCATGTCTTTCATTGTCAGACCGTTATCCCGTTCTTCCGGTGTCAGGAAGTGTGGAGGCTTGGAACCCACGATGCCTTTGATATACTGGCCGTTTCTGTTTCTAACTTTGAACAGGTGAGCAGACACATTATACCATTCCCAGCGTCCGAGCATTTCGATTCCTAAAAGGCCGTTCTGGTCTATGTAGCTGACAATAAACCCGACTTCATCCAAGTGAGCATCCAGCATGAGTGTCGGCTTGGACGCATCATAATTTTTCGGATAAAGGTACAGATTTTTAAGACTGTCTTTTTTTGCCTTCAAGCTTCCTTTGTACTTCAAAACGACGTCAATGACCTCATCCTCGAATCCCGGTGCTCCAGGTGCATTACTCAACGCTTCAATCAGTTTGATATTTGTCATAATTATTCCTCCCCATAAATCTTGTGTCTAATGATACCGTATGTGAGTGGTTGATGCTAGATGTAATAAAGGAGAAGAGAAGGACTCATTGACACTCCCACAGCTAAAGCAGTGGGATTCTTAAGTGCTTTGTCGAACGCAGGCCATTTCTGTTTTGTTCAAGCCTTAAGTTTAAGGG
>NZ_FNFK01000041.1 GCF_900101165.1 Alkalibacterium thalassium
TTTGGGTTGACCAACTGTTGATCCAAATGCCGTAGGCTATCGGTTTCATCATTAATCGCATAGAGAAAGAGTTTCAGAACTTTCTTAAATGTTAACTTTTTTGAATAGCGATTAAACTGACTGATAGTCTGTCGAGACGATTCACTTAATGTTTCTAAAGAAATGTAGGAAAACCATTTATTTATGGTCATTTTTGTTTTATACTTATCCATGTTGTAGTCCTTTGTTTTGGTCTTGGATAAGTCATCCAACCCCATTATAAAGGACTTTTTTATATCATGAAACAGTTAAATTTTTAATGCAACACTAGTGACTAAAAATACAAAAAAGTAGGAGGATAAAAGACATGAAAAAATTACTAATCAATTCTATAGTTATTGGAGGATTAGCGGGATCGACTCTTGCCTATGGTCAGTTTGACTCTGTGTCTGCAGAAGAATCAGAAGAACAGTCAGCTTTTTGGAATGGGGAAACCCATACTCAAATGATGAGAAGTCACATGCACTCTGCAAAAAGAAGATATACAGTAAACAGTGAAAGAAGCGACTCTCGGGCTTTTGAAGAAAGAAACGAACGTGATGAACTGGATGAAGAGGAATTTATTGAAAAAATGGAAGAACGACACAAACAAATGTGGAATGTCCGAGAAGAGGATCTATCCGAAACTTAAAGAGATCAGGTGGAAGAGTCCGAATTATTTTTCGGGAATATGAGAAACCATATACGAGGATTTGACAATGAGTCTTTTGAAGCCATGTTCGAATGGATGGAAGAGATGCATGGTTCCTTTAATTCCAGAAGAGGCATGATGAACTGGAATCAGGATGATGCTGACTACGAACAAGCGGAAAATCGAAATAACAGAGAATTCATGAACCGCTTTAACTTTTCTAATTCAAATTAGATATTTAAACAGTAACTGGTTAAAAGATGAATATAACTAGACAAAACTTCACTCTTTTTATATTCATCTTTTTTTATTTTATTGATTAAATGAAAAACGAATGGATTTGACCAGCTCATGGTAGAGTTACGTCTGCTTGTTGTTAGAGAAGATATCCAGTTTATGGGAACTACAGGCACATCAACAGGTGTTCATCTCGATTTTCAAATACTGAAAAACGATACAAATGTTGATCCAGGACCTTATATAGGTCTATAACACAAAAAATAAAATAAAGGAGTTAAAAAAATGGTAGAACTATTTAGTATAGGACATTTTAGTATTCACCTGTTGAGTGTAACTAGCGCAATCGGTATGATTATTGGCTTATTACTGATTCAAAAAGAAGGCGAACGCAAACTGCTGGATAAAGATAAGCTGATGGATTTAGGGATTTTTACTGTCTTATTTGGCATAATCGGTGCCCGACTTGGCTACATACTTTTTTTTAATTTTGATTATTACTTGAACAACCCTTCTGAGATCTTCAGATTTTCTCAGGGAGGACTCTCTATCCAAGGAGCAATACTAGCTGGGGGCGCAGCTGCATTCATAATTATGAGAAGGAAAAATCTACCGGTCTGGAAAACAGCAGATGCGATTGTACCAGGAGTTATTTTAGGTCAGGCCATTGGACGAGTCGGCTGCGACGTGTTTGGTGTACCAATGAGCCGAAACTGGCCATGGGGCGTTATGGTGAATGGCGAACTACTTCACCCGGCTCAGCTCTATGAGGTTGCATTGAACTTTATCTTGTTCCTGTTTATATGGAGAAAAAGAAAAACAGCGAAATTTGATGGAGAATTATTCTTCATATATATTATAGGGTTTGCTATTAACCGCTTTATTGTCGAATTCTTTAGAACGAACCCCCAAGGTTTAGGACCCTTGAGTATTGCACATGTCCTCAGTTTGGTGATTGTAGCTCTAGGAATAATTGTACTTATATTTATGAACAATAGAAGCTACGGAACTTCAGGTTCCATTAACGAAGAGTTCAGTTTGAGTAGTTCGTTAGTATATGGCCTAGTAGTCACTGGGTTCATAATATCGGTTGTCTTTTATTATGGAATACATTTTATATACAGCCGATAGTACATCAGCAAACAAGGGAGTTCTTGACATAACAGAGTTTACTTTTTCAGCCTTAGCCTTAATGAATTGAATGATTATTTATAATAAAATTTGGAAAGCAAGAATTAATATTGCTTAGGAGGGTAAGGAATGACAGAGAACACTAATAAAACGATAAAAAAGCGTTACAATAGAGTATCTTTTTTATATGATTCGATGGATCGGATGATGAAAGATAAATGGCGGAAGAATCTTCTCAAAGATGTTAAAGGGACTGTTCTTGAAGTGGGAATAGGTACAGGAAAAAATCTGTCATTTTACCCGGAAGGTATCCAGCTGACAGGAGTCGATTTCAGTCCAAAGATGCTGGAAAAAGCGGTTGAGAAAGTTAAATCGCTTGACCTGCCTTTTCCAGTCACCCTCAAAGAAATGGACATACAGCAACTGGACTTTCCGGATGACTCCTTCGATTACGTTGTATCCACCTGTGTGTTCTGTTCGGTACCTGATCCGGTAAAAGGGTTGAAAGAGCTTAAAAGAGTCTGCAAGCCAGATGGGAAAATTATTATGCTTGAACATATGAGAAGTGAAAATGAACTGCTAGGAAAACTAATGGACATAGCTAATCCTGTTCCGGTATCCATTTGGGGAGCGAATATTAACCGTAAAACTCTTGAAAACATTGACAAAGCAGGCTTAACGATAGAAGAGAATGAAGAATTGTTCCACACTATTGTCAGGAAATTAAAATTAAGTCCGAGAAAAAATCCATAATTAATCCATAATCAAACGGTAGTATTTAGTTAGAAACATACTATAGTGTTTCAATAGACTGAATAGGAGCTGGAGCGAAATGAATTTAATTAATGGCGTTTTAACTGGTTTAGTGGCATTGACGGGTGGGCTAGGATTAACACGGTTTGACGATAGTCAACAGCCTGATCAAGACACAATCAATCAGGAAGAAAGTATTTATATGAATCATATGGGAAATAGTGAATCCATGCATATGGAAATGGATGGCTCTGTGATTAACTTTGGTCAGATGAAGTCTCATATACGTGAAAGTCACCCTGAGCTTAACAACAGAGAACTGAGAGAGCATTATAAAGAAATGCATGGCACTGGGGGCTCTTCTCGAAGCAATAATTTTGAAGGAATGGGAAGCATGCACTAAAGGGATTAACACGCAACAAAAGTAATTATCCTTCCGAAAAGCCGCATGATTTCGGTCATCGGCTTTTTGAATTTATCCGGTCATTCAGTTAACGTTGCTTGCAGTGACAATGTGTGAAGTCTATGCTTTCGGTTTATGGTAGTATTAATCCATAAAAATTTAAACCGATAGTCACTGTATGTAAAGGAGTTTAAGAGAAATGAATATATTAGTTGTCGATGATGAACAGTCCATTCTTGATATAATACACGCTTACTTGACTGCGCAGGGGCATACGGTATACCTGGCAACAAACGGAAAACAGGCACTTCAATTATTTAATGATAATTCTGTAGATTTTATTGTGCTTGATATCATGCTGCCTGACGTATCAGGATGGGAAATTTGTGAAGACATTCGCCAGACATCATCCGTGCCGATTATCCTGCTCACCGCACGATCGAATGAAAAGGACGTGTTGAAAGGACTACAATTAGGGGCCGATGACTATATCAAGAAGCCGTTTAGTCCAAAAGAACTGCTGGCTAGAATCGCAACCGTCAATCGACGAGTTTCTAGAGATGATGAAATTAAACAGGAGAAATGGGTCTTTAATAAAGGTAACCTCATTATCTATCCGGACAGGATGGAAGTAAACGCCTACGGAAGCAAAATTGTATTAACTCATACAGAATTTGACCTGTTGCTAATCATGGCTAGCAATCCCAAGCATGTGTTTTCAAGAGAGCAGCTTTTGGAAAAGGTTAAAGGTCTTGAAGCAAACGCCTTGGACAGAGTTATAGACTCTCATATCAAAAATTTAAGAGCCAAAATTGAAAAAAACCCAAGAAAGCCGCTCTATATTGAGACTGTTCATGGTGCCGGCTATCGGTTTGGGGTGACACATGAAAAAAACACTGTTTAGCCATCTATTCGTCTATATACTAGGCGGGAGTATAAGTGTCATTGCTCTATTCAGTTTTCTCACTTTTCAAATTACCGGAGACCAGTTTGATGATTATTTAAGTCAGCGTTTCATAGCGGAAAGAGAATCCGTGGTAGAAACAATCGAAACAGCATATATTGAAGAAGGAGTATGGGATGAAGAAGTTCTTTCTGCGACGATTCAGAATGCGATGCATTCACATATACTGGTAAGTGTAGAGGATGCTGAAGGAAATGAGATTATCAGTCAGACTTCTCCAATGAGGCAGCATATGCAGAGGATGCGGACAACAGAATTAATACCCGATGAAAACTGGCTTGAAGAAGAAATAGGGTTGTTTTCAGACGGTGCGAATATAGGCACGGCAGTTATTACGTATCCAGGCTTACAGGATTATACAGCAGAAGAAGAAGAGTTTCTGCAGGATTTAACCTTACTGATTTTTCTGATGGGAATATTATCTGTAGTCATAGCGGGGATAGTAGCTTACCTGATTTCTAAACGCTTAAGCAAGCCAATTGCCGATACGAGCAAAATGACCCAGAAAATTGCTCGAGGAGAAAATCTGGGTGCCGTCAAAGTAAATGAAAAAATAAGTGAACTTTATCATCTTCAGGAAAGTGTGAATACCTTAGCTGCACAGTTGGCTGAACAGAAACTGATACGGAATCAGATTGTCTCAGATTTAGCCCATGAGGTAAGAACACCATTGACTACTCTTCAAGGCAATATTGAAGCAATGATTGATGGGGTCTGGGAAGTCACACCTGAGCGCTTAACCAGTCTTGATAGACAGGTGAAGCGGTTAGCTCATCTCGTCCAGATGATTGACCAGCTTGAAGATGCAGAGGCAAGTCATTCAAAAATTGAATGGGAAGACGTGGATATCAAAGCCCTTCTTTCTTCAGTAATCATGGCGTTTGAACATCAGGCAGATGAGAAAGGTATTTCTCTGATTCTGAAAGCAGAGCCGGCAACTATTACTGCCGATCGGAACAAGCTGGATCAGGTATTTTCTAATCTTCTGTCGAATGCCTTGAAATTTACCCCTGAAGGCGGAGAAATTATTTTCTGGGCGAGACGGGTTAAAGACAAGGTCATCATCAAAATTAAGGATAATGGCCAGGGGATTCCTCAAGATAAAGCAGCGTACGTTTTTGAGCGGTTTTATCAAGTGGAAGCTTCACGGAACAGTGAACTTCAGGGCCAGGGCATTGGCCTTGCTGTCGTGAAAAGCCTTGTAGAAGCTCATAAAGGAACCGTTGAAGTGGAAAGTGAAGAAAATGTGGGAACGACTTTCACTGTCACTCTCCCCATTAAAAACGATTAAAATTATGGAAAAGAAGGGTTTAAATTGAAAAAATTACTATTTTTAGGATTAAGCACGACGTTTATTCTTGCGGCTTGTACTGATACGGAAGAACAGGAAACAGAAACTGACACGCAGACAGAAATGGAAAGTGTCGAAGAAGAAGCAGGCCATGAGGAAATGATGGATATGGATCATGATGGAGAAATACCGGAAGGACTAGAGGAAGCAGAGAATCCGACATACCCTGTTGGAAGCAACGTCATTATCACTGCTGACCACATGCCCGGTATGGAAGGGGCAGAAGCAACCATTTCTGGAGCCTTTGATACAGTGATTTATGAAGTGAGCTATACCCCTACAGATGGCGGAGAAAGAGTTCTGGACCACAAGTGGGTCATTCATGAAGACTTGGAAGAAGGAGCCGAAGTTGCTGAAGCGGGAGATGAAGTCGTTTTAGAAGCTGATCATATGGAAGGCATGCATGGAGCAACTGCTTTTGTTGAAGATGCGATTCATGGAACTGTCTATGCAGTTGATTTTGATTCTACAATTGATGGCGAAAGAGTTACGAATCATATGTGGATGACGGAAGACGAACTGGAAGAAGTAGAATAATAAAAGAAGAGACTGACTGACGCAAATGTATCGGCGTCAGTCAGTCTCTTTTAATATTCTCTATTCAGTTAGAATGCAACAGTTTAGTGTGTGTAATTGTCGAAATATCCTTGGATAAAGATAATTGGTGTTCCTTTATCTCCGCTTCCTGAAGTCAGGTCAGACAGTGAACCGATCAGGTCAGTTAAGCGACGAGGGGTCGTTCCCTGAGCTTCCATCTGTCCAACAAGATCCGCACCTTTATTCACGATGTGTTCTGAAATAGCTGCTTTCAGTTCGTTTCCTCTTAAATGAGCAAAGTTGTTGTCCGCAAGGTATTTCAGTTTCACTTCGTTAGGAGTACCGTCCAGACCGCTCGTATAAGCAGGAGATACCACAGGATCTGCAAGTTCCCAAATTTGCCCGACTGGGTCTTTAAACGCGCCGTCGCCATAAATCATGACTTCAACTGTCTTCCCGGTTTCTTCTTTCAGGCGTGCCTGGATCGCTTCCACTAGAGGCTGACCATTATTAGGGAAAAGTTTGACGGTTTCCTCAGTTGCCTTATTAGAACCTAATAGACCGTATTCAGAATTATAGCCGCTGCCGTCCAATGATTCAGACAGGATATCATCCAGACCGAATACTTTTTCAGCACCTTCAGCTTTGACTAGACGCTTCGTGCGGAAACGGCTGTGGATGTCGCAGGCCAGTACATTTTTAGTATAGTTAACAATAGTCTTCGCATCATTAGAAAAAATGACTTCACATTCTGCGCCTTCATTTTCTACCAGTGATTTATAGTAATCGATATAGTCGACGCCAGTAAATGGATGAGCTTTGTATCCGAAGTAATGACGGAATTCTGATTCACTCAATACATCTGACCATGGATTGATGCCGTGGTCGTCTAATTCATCCAGCGAGACCAGGTGATTACCCACTTCATCAGAAGGATAACTCAGCAGAAGAACAACTTTGCCAGTTCCTCGGGCGATACCTCTTAAAATGTTTGAGAAACGGTTACGACTGAGGATCGGGAAAACAACTCCGACCGGTTCGCCATCAAATTTTCTTCCGACGTCTGTTGCGATGTGATCCAAAGTAGCATAGTTTCCCTGAGCACGGGCTACGATCGATTCAGTAATCGTTACAATATCCTGATCCGTGATTTCATAGCCTTCTGCCTTAGCAGAGTTAAGTACCGTATCTACAACAATCGATTCCATATTGTCGCCTTCATTGATGATCGGACTGCGTAGCCCGCGGACAACTGTCCCAACTGTTCTTTGCAAAATAATCTCTCCTGTAAATCGTATTTGGTAAAAAATAGAAAAAGGGCACAAAAACCCCTATATAGTATACATAAAATAAAGACAAATTTAAATCCTGTTTTAACGATTTCCTTGTCAGATAAGGGGATATGTTGTCAAGAATGTGCTGAAAGATAAGAATGAAAAAAATCGCCTGAGCGATTTTACATAATGGAGGTATTTGTATAGTGAGTAAGGATATTACTCGATGAAAAAGTAAAAGTTTTCTATTTTTTTGGTAAAATAAGTAAGTATAGAAGATATAGGCGTGTGTTTGAGGATCAGGCGCCGTAACTCAAACGTAAAACCCACCTGAGTACGGGGACAATCACGATAGCAGGGTAACTCAAACAGAAAACTCAACTGAGTTCAGGTGCAATCACGATAGTGGGGTAACTCAAACAGAAAATGCACCTGAGTTCAGGTGCAATCACAATAGCGGGGTAGCTCAAACAGAAAACTCAACTGAGTTCAGCTCCTACGCCCATTTACCACCAAAATAAAGCAGATTACCCAATCAAAAACCTTAAATAGGGAAGACTGATCAAGTAATGATCAGTCAACATCTCAATATTTACTACAAGGAGGACGATCAGATGAAAATCATTGCGGCAATCGATTCCTTCAAGGGATCAATGACTAGCGAGCAGGCAAACCAAGCGGTGATCGATGCACTGCCACATCATGAAGTCGTAAGCTTTCCAATCGCTGATGGCGGAGAAGGTACAGTCGAGGCCTTTGTTAAAGCGGAAAATGGAAAAGTAATTACCCAACCTATGACCGGCGTCAACGGTCAGCCTTATGAGGGTCGATGGGGATGGATCGAAGAAAATAAGACAGCGGTCATCGAAGTGGCAGAAGGAGCCGGAATCATCCAGGCAGATCCTGAAACTTTTCATCCTGAAAATCATACCAGTTACGGTGTGGGAGAACAGATTATTCAAGCACTGGATTACGGCGCGGAAACGATTATCCTTGGTTTGGGCGGCAGTGCGACGACTGATGGAGGAATAGGTATGCTTCAGGCGCTAGGTGTCACCTTCAAAGATGCAGAAGATAAGACTCTTCCGGTATTACCCGTTAATTTGAAAGCAGTTGAAGCCATCGATGCATCCGAACTGGATGAACGAGTGACTTCTGTCAAATGGGAGCTGGCCTCAGATGTTTCCAATCCATTGCTGGGACAGAATGGAGCAGTCTATGTATTCGGGGAACAGAAGGGGCTGTTCAAAGATGAGCTGCCAGACTATGACGAAGCAATGGCTGAATATGCTCGGTTAGTTGGAGAGTGCACGCAGAGTGATATGACTGAAGTGGAAGGGGCGGGAGCAGCCGGCGGTATTGGCTTTGCGGCATTATCCTTTTTTGGCTGTACCTTCCAGAGCGGACTGGCGCTGCTGGCAGAAAGAGGTGGCTTCAAAGCACTATTAAAGAATGCGAACCTTGTGATCACTGGAGAGGGGAAGTTTGATACCCAGTCTCTTCAAGGGAAAGTCCCCGTCGGCATCAGCCGTATGTGCCGGGATGCTGAGGTTCCTGTGATTTTGTTTGCGGGAAAAATCGAAGAAGGTCTGGCAGATGTTCCGGAAGAACATATCCAGGCTGTCCTGCCAATCGTGGATGCGCCGATGACTTTGAAAGAAGCAATGGACAAAGGACCTGAGCTACTGGAACGGGCAGTCAGGCGTGCCTTTAAACTCATCGATGCAACCTGATTCAGATAACTGAAAAAAGCGGACCGCTTCTCCCACCAAGGAAGCGGTTCGCTTTTGCCTGTCAATGTTTGTTAAGGCATAGCTCGAATGATTTTGTCACCAAAGTCGACATCTAGATTTGTAAGGTTCAAAATATCCTGATAATCAACCGAATTAGTGATGACAATCGGTGTGGTCGTGTCAAATCCCTGCTCAATAATGAAATTCAAGTCGAATGTGATCAGATCATCACCAACAGCAACGCGTTGACCTTTTTCGACAACATACTCGTAGCCTTCACCGTTTAATTGAACAGTATCGATACCCACGTGAATCAGCAGTTCCATACCGGAGTCTGTTGTGATGCCGATGGCGTGTTTTGAATCGAATACGGCTGTGACTGTTCCATCTACTGGTGCCTTGACGAGTCCTTCGTCGGGGCGTATAGCCAGTCCCTTTCCAAGGATCTCCTCGGAGAACATGCCGTCATTAACTTCGACCAAGTCAACGGCTTCGCCTTTCATCGGAGAAACGATTGTTTCAGTTGTTTTTTCTGTTACTGCCGATCCTAGCTCGCTTGCTTTCGGATCAGTAACTGCTTCACCATCTTTTGCCAGTTCATCTTCCGAAGATTGAGGGTCTTTAAATAGAATATATGAGACAGTGAAAGCAATAGCGATAGAGATAGCGGCACCTATAGCTGCGTTAATGAAGAACTGCAAAGTGTTATCACCAATGTAACTTGGTAGAGTGAGAAGACCTGGAGAGCCTCCTGCAAAGTTACGGACACGTGTGATACCCATATAAAGTCCACCGACTCCGCCACCTAGCATAGCTGCATATAGAGGAGTCTTGTAGCGCAAGTTTACCCCGTATAAAGCAGGTTCAGTGATACCGAACAGACCAGTCAGACCAGCTGAAGAAGCAAGCTGTTTGATTGTTGAGTCTTTTGACTTGAATCCGACGGCTAAAGCAGCGGCACCTTGTCCAACATTGGATGCAAGCATACCTGGGTAAATAACTGTGTCGTATCCGTTGACCATACGGTTGTTGATACCGATCGGAACGATTCCATAGTGTGTACCTGTTGCGACCATCAGAGGTGTAAATGCACCCAGAATAGTTGGAACCAGCCATGGCGCAATATTTTCCAGACCTTGAATGCCGGATGAAATAATGTCACTGACAAAGTGGCCTAATGGACCAATCACAACGATAGCTACAGTACCGACTACGGCAATTGTAATTAATGGTTTACTGAAGAACTTGATTGCTTTTGGCGACACCCGGTCGGCAATCGGTTCAACGTAGGACATGAACCAGACTGACAGGATGATCGGGATAACGGATGACGAATAAGTGATCGGAGATACTGGGAGTCCAAAAAGACTGATTCCACCAGTTGCTTCCGCATTTTCAACCATGGCAATAAAGTTGGGGTGGAGCAGAATCCCACCGATCATAGCTGCGAGATAGGCATTGGTCTTGAATTTCTGAGCAGATGACATGGCCAGTAGAATAGGTAAGAAATAAAAGGCTGAATCGGCCATGAACTGAACCACTTGATACGTCTGACTTTCATTGCTGACTAAATTGAATACGACAAGGACTGATAAGACGGCTTGAAGCATACCGGCAGCAGTAATGGCTGGCAGGATAGGAGTGAAGATCCCTGTGATCGTATCGATGACTTTTGCGACTGCTGAGCGGTCATCTTCTCCAGTTTCTTCTCCTTCATCGTCCAGTCCAGGAGCCTGATGTGTGATTTCACGGTAGACGCTGCCGACATCACTTCCAATAATGACCTGATACTGCCCACCTTTTGACACGACACCCATGATGCCGGGTGTATTTTTCAACGTATCGGTATTCGGTTTCTTGTCGTCTTTCAAGTTGAAACGCAGACGGGTCGCACAGTGACCGAGCGCTTTGATATTCTTTTCTCCGCCGACTTCACCAAGAATGGTGCTGGCTAATTTCTTGTAATCCATAATAGCTTTCCTCCAATAATATAATTTGAGCAATAAAAAATACCTAAATAAACCCTCCTCCACAATGTGGATAAAGAATAAATTCAGGTATAGCCTAATTGAATAGTGACAATCCTCTTGTATTTAATTGGTGATGCGTCTGATGTGAATCGTGAGATAAATCATCTCATCCTCTTTCAGATCGCGTCCGAACTCTTTGATGATATACTCCCTGACTTTCAGAGCACATTCGTATTCTTCCTTGTAACGGTCTTTCAGCATGAATAGAAAGCCGGCATCCTTGTCTTCTTCAAGTTCGACCCCACTGAAGAGGCGGTGAACGAAGAACTTCAGATGAGTGATGAAGCGTTCGTAATTCAGAGAATACTCATCCAGATCCATTTTGTAATGGTACTTGATGATGTTGATGATCCGCTGGATGATATGCGTCATTTCCGTGACCTGACTGACTTTGGACATATCGAGTTCAGCGTTTACAATATGAAGCGCGATAAAGCCGGCTTCATCTTCCGGTAGACGGATACCCAGTTTTTTCTCAATGATGGCCAAGGCTTCTTTCCCAATCAGATATTCGTGATTGTAGAAACGCTTGATCTCCCAGAGCAGGGCATTCTTGATTGGAAGATCCGACTGATGCCGTTCGATAGCATAATCGATGTGATCAGTCAGCGTAAGGTAAATGTTCTCACTTAATTTCTTACCCAGGGACACGCGGGCGTAACTAATAATTTCGTTAGCCACCTGCAGATGTTCCAGTTTTACTTTTGAAAGCAGCTGGGTCAGTTTGTTCGTCGGCAGGTCGGGTGTAATCGCATACACTTTCTCGACCGCTTCAGAATTGATCTGATCACCGGGAGACTTCTTGAAGCCGATGCCTTTACCCATGATCAGTACTTCATGTGCGTTTTCGTCCATTGACTGAACAATGTTGTTGTTAATAATTTTCTTTATCTTCATAATGGGCGCCTCTCCTTCGAGACGAATCAGTCGACTAATACATAGTTGAATGCATTCAGTATAGCCTGATTTAACAGTAACAATCTGAGCGTTCGTTATTATTGAACCACATACGAGACAGAGATGTCAAGACCGTTTATTAGCGTTTTCACTGAACGTAAGGTACATACTTTAATGAAACATGGGTGACAATATATAAGTTAAGTTTATCTAGACAGTATATGTAAAGCGTTAGACAGCATCAGAAACCATTGAAATCGTACCGTCAGAAGATTAAACTGAATAAGAATCATGCGCCTGGACCGGTCGATGTGTTCGGGCGTTTTTTCATACATAATATGAGCAGATGAAGGAAGTGGTCCCTATGGGAGAAGAACTGATCAAAAATACGGCACGGCCAAACACCGTGCAGTCACTAGCGGAAGACATAATAAAGTTAGGGCTGAAGAAAGATGCGGTGGTCCTTGTTCACACGTCATTGTCAAAAGTCGGCTGGGTAAATGGGGGAGCCCAGGCCTTCGTTGATGCGTTGATGACGGTAATCGACGAAAGAGAAGGGACAGTGGTCATGCCGTCTCAGACGGGTGACTGGAGCGAGCCGTCAAAATGGCAGTATCCGCCAGTCCCTGAAAGCTGGTGGGACACCATTCGCGAAACGATGCCGGCCTTTGATCCCGAAAAGACACCTTGCCCGTATATGGGTGTAGTGGCCAATCTGTTCCGGACCTATCCGAATGTCAAAAGAAGCAGTCATCCGGCAGTTTCTTTTACGGCCTGGGGAAAGAAAGCTGATCAGCTGACATCAGGTCACAGTCTGAACTTTGGACTGGGTGAAGGCTCGCCGATCAAAACACTTTATGACGAGAATGCACTGATTCTGGCAGTCGGAACAGAGTATGCTACCTCAACGGCCATGCACTTAGGCGAATACCGTGCACCGAATCCGACTCTCAAAACTGAAGGGACAGCCCTCCTGGAAAATGGTATCAGAGTCTGGCGGACATATGACGACATCGAGCTGGATGAAGACCAGTTTAGTGCCATTGGAAACGAGCTCGAGAAGAATGGTCATGTTACAATTGGAAAAATCGGTAATGCAGAAGCCAGACTGTACCGGGTCAGAGATGCGGTCGATCAGTCGACCAGACACTTTACGGCGCTTAGAAAATAGACACAGACAATTTGGGGAAAAGGGGAGAACCGAATGGACACGTATTTTAAAACAGTCGGAATAGAGGATCTGGATACCCTTCAGGCTATCAGTATCGAAACCTTTACAGATACGTTCGAAAAAGACAACACAGAAGAAGACATGGCCGATTACCTGTCCAAAGCCTGTACAAAAGAGAAGCTGAGTCAGGAGCTTACCACAGAAGGGTCCAGATTTTACTTTCTATATGCAGATGATGAACTGGCCGGTTATCTGAAACTGAATGCAGGAGAAGCGAGAACGGAAGACATCGATCCTGATGGACTGGAAATCGAACGGATCTATATCCGTACTGGATTCAAGCGCAGAGGGTTGGGGACGACTCTTTTGAACAAGGCAGTCGAGAAAGCTGAAGAACTGGGCTGCACGAGCATCTGGCTGGGTGTCTGGGAACATAACGAACCTGCGAAAGCATTCTATAAAGCCAAAGGATTCAAGAAAGTCGGAGCTCACTCCTTTTTCATGGGGGACGACTAGCAGACGGACTGGATCATGCTTAAAAGCCTCAGTTAGGCAGGGGATTTTCAGAAAACAGATGAAAGCCGTTAAAAAGGTATTGTATTCTGTCCGGCAAATTGGTATAGTCACTGTGGCACAACAAAAATTAAATACGGAAGATCCTGGGAGTCTTTTTTAGAAGGCTGAGAGTGATGTATATCAGACCAGTAACCTGATCAGCGTAATGGCTGCGTAGGAAGTATCTTATATATTATGGCTCTTTCCTATGGATTTTTTTCGTTAGGAGGAGTTTTTTTCATGCAGAAAAACTATGTCAACTACGGAAATTGTTCAGTCGGAAAGCCTGGTTCCACTTTGGAAATTACAGGCGCACGTTTCAATTTATCGCCGATGAGTGACGATTTCAAATCGATCATTCTAGGTGCGATCAAGCAGGTCGATCTATCGAAAGTCTGGGCGGAGACCGATCATATTTCAACAGTTTACCGCGGGAAAGAAGAAGCGGTATTCGATGCACTGAAGGCTGCCTTTTTGTATGCCTACAAGGAAGGGGTTCATATGACTCTCGAATCGACCATCTCAAAAGGGTGTCCCGGAGACACGGACAGTGACTACACACTGGAACTTGACGATCCAAAAGTCAATCAGGCCGAAACAGAAGCAATTGATTTTCCTGTGATCGGGAAGTTTGCCCTTTACCCAATGGGATCTGACAACTATATGGCTACCATTGCTAAAGTCGTCAACGAAGGGATCGACAGAGGTGTGGTCACAGGTTCTGGACATTACGGAACGAATCTTGGCGGAAGCGCACAGGATGTCTTCGACTATCTGGAATATGTGTCGCACACAGTCGGCAGTGAAGTCAGTCATTACATCAGTCAATTCACCTTGCACTGTAACGTACCGGAGGGAGAAATCTAATGAACAGAAAACCATTAACTTTGCGTGATTATTTACTAATGTCCCTAATCGCTGTTGTGTTTGGAATCGTCTTTTTACTGGCTGTCTATGCCGGAGCGGCTCTTACGACGGTTTTAACCCCTCTTGGACTCGGTGTGCTTGGATACGAACCGTTTTACGGAATCTGGTATATGGCAGCGATCATTACCACCTATCTGATCAGAAAACCTATCGTTGGAATCGTAACTGAAGTCATCGCGGCACTGATCGAAGTTCTTTTAGGCAACATGTTCGGCGTCATGGTCCTGATTTCTGCCTTCATTCAAGGGGTAGGAGTCGAGATTCCTTTCGCTCTGACAAAATACAAAAACTATTCGTATAAAGTGACCATGCTGTCGGCTCTGTCCGCGACGATTCTGTCATTCATATGGACAGGATTCAGAAGCAATTATCTGGCAATGGACTGGCGTATCGTCCTGGCGATTTTTGTCATCAGACTCTTGAGTGCGCTCTTCTTTACAGGCTATGTCTCCAAGGTGATCTGTGACAAGCTGGATGATGCCGGCATCTTGAATCACAATTTGAAAGCCAGTGAGGCCATTGACTGATCCAGCTTTATCTATAAAAAATCTGACCTTTACCTTGAATGGACAGCCGCTGATCGAATCTGCCAGTTTAACTATCGATAAAGGAGAAATCGTTCTGCTCTGCGGCAGAAGTGGGAGCGGTAAAAGTACACTAGCCAATCTGATCAATGGCTACTTTCCGGAATATGGCGGGAAGCAGACTGTGTCGCACATCAGAATAGACGGCGAAGACGTGCAGCTGCAGTCTGTCGTCGACCGTTCAGAAAAAGTCGGGACCATTTTCCAGAATGCGCGTCTCTCCTTCAGCATGAAGACGTTGAGAGAAGAAATGGGCTTCTGTCTTGAGAATACACGGACTCCTTCAGAGCGTATTGATGACATTATTGAACAGAAAGCCAATCATTTCAACCTGACTCATCTTCTGGACCGGTCATTTGACGATCTGTCCGGAGGGGAGCTTCAGAAAGCGGCTTTTGTCTGTGCAAATTTGTCGGATTTGCCGCTTTATATTATGGATGAACCGTTTGCCAATATGGATGAGCAGACAATAGAAGATTACGTCAGCTACATCAAAGTCCTGTCCGAACAAGGCAAAGCAGTGATCATCATCGATCACCATGTCGATAGATGGAACTGGGTAGGCCGCTGGCTTCTGATGGATACAACCCGACAGCTGATCGATCTGACACATCTGCCGTTAGACCTCAAGCGGGACAAGCTGATCGAAGCCGGAGTCGTTATCGATCCTGCAATGATTTCCCGTCAAAGACCGAACGCTGATGAAACAGTACTCGAACTGGATAAGGTCTCCGTCTATCACGAGCAGACTGTCCGGCAGTCCTTTTTCAGAAAAGTCACTCATGTTAATACACTGATCGAAGAGGCTTCTTTTGAACTGAAAAAAGGCGCACTGACTGCTTTAGTCGGGCCAAGCGGAATCGGAAAGTCTTCCTTATTCCGTTCGATATTAAATGTGTCGCCATATTCAGGAGACATCCGGATCCAAGGCAAGTCGATCCGTGACATGAAGTCAGCGGACCTCTATTCCAGAATCGGACTGGTCTTTCAGGATCCGTCGCTTCAATTTGTTAAAACCAAGGTGATGGATGAAATGATTCTCAGCTTGACCGCATGGGACGATATAGAAGAAGATAAAGCAGCCGATCAGGCAAAAGCGCTGCTTGAACATCATCACTTTGACAACAAGGCAGATGAATCCCCTTGGGTCCTCAGCCAGGGCCAGCAAAGACGTCTAGCCGTGGTCTGCATGACAGTCGGTCAGCAGCAGCTCCTGCTCGTTGATGAACCGACATACGGCCAGGATGCAGCCAATGCCAGAAAAATCATGGACAAACTAAGTGAACTCTGTGAAGCGGGGATGACCTGCCTGTTCACCAGTCACGACCGACAGCTTGTTGATGCTTATGCTGATACGATTTATGAAATCAGAGAAAAGAAGGTGAAACAGGTTTTATGATCGACTCTATCAATCCAACTGCCAAGACCGTGGGCATCCTTCTAGGGTCCCTGATTCTTGGGCTAACCTTTCAGTGGGAAGTCAACCTGGCCATCACCTTATTAGGACTGATTTTCGTTACAACCTCTAAACGGGCTGCACCTGAACGCCTGCTGAAAATCATGGTGCCGATCCTGTTCGTCTCCATCAGCTATTTCTTTACCGGCTGGATATTCAGCTCCGAACAGGCCTTGTTTAGCTCAAGTCAGACTGATCTGATTATTCCTAGTGGGAGAGATCTGATCAACGGCCTGAACCTCGGGTCGCGTGTACTAGCCTTTGCGATGCTGGGCATCAGCTACAGCCTGACTACGGATTCTAAAGAACTGATTGCCAGCTTTATCCAGCAGGCACGGATGCCGATGAAAATGGGCTATGCCATCTTTACAGCAGTCAATCTGACTTCACTGATCAGAAGAGAATACGACAATTCAAAACTGGCACTGCAAGTCAGAAATATCCCGGTCAAACCTTTTGATTCAAAGCCCTTGTTCACGATGATGGTCCGTATGATCCGCTGGTCTGAGCGCCTGTCTCTGGCCATGGAGTCCAAAGGCTTCAGTGAAGACCGCGTGATGCAGCTGAAGATGACGGTTAAGCCCGTAGATATCACATTTATGGTTGGACTGCCTGTAACCATAGCTTTGCTGGGATTTGTAGTTTTCTAATAGTAAAAGTTAAATCAATTGAAGAGATGTTCATGAGTGATTTAATTGTCAGTCATGGGCATCTTTTTTAACCTAATTCCGAAAGAAGTCTCCCACTTCTAAACGCGTGGGGGGCGAAGCACCAGTGAAAGTGGGAGATGAATGTCGGTCAAGCTATAGCTTGAGGTGGTTAATCTGTCCTCTATGGAGTATACTATAATCAGTAGTAATCAACAAAAAGGAAGTGATGACAGTGGAATTGGACAACAATAATCATTCAGTCTTCTTAATGTACTACCATCTTGTTTTAGTTGTGAAATACCGAAGAAAAGTCATCAGCCCCTCTGTTTCGGATTATGCAAAAGATATGTTTCTAAGAATTAGCACAACATACAACATCACCCTCATTGAGTGGGACGTTGACAAAGACCACATTCATATCCTGTTCAAAGCCCAGCCTAATACAGAATTATCAAAATTCATCAATGCCTACAAAAGTGCCAGCTCTCGACTCATAAAAAAGAACTTCCCAGAAGTGAAGCGGAAATTATGGAAAGAAACGTTCTGGTCGAGAAGCTTCTGTCTCATGACAACAGGCGGTGCTCCAATTGAAGTCATCAAGAAATATATCGATAATCAAGGCGAAGTGAGGTGAGGAATATGCTGAAAGCCTACAAGTACAGATTATACCCAACCGACCAGCAAAAAAACTATTTTGCGAACTGTTTTGGTTGTGCCCGCTTCATTTATAACCAAATGCTTAGCGACAAGATCGACCACTATAAAGAGACGAAACA